>NZ_JBHZEJ010000014.1:0-133007 GCF_042756365.1 Streptomyces sp. NPDC059092 | reverse complement strand
GAGGACGGCCTCCCGCGTGTGCACGCGGGAGGCCGTCGCACGTACCGGCCCCGTGCCGTACGGCGCGGGGCCGGTCGCGGCGTGGGTCAGGCGTCGTAGCGGTAGAGGCTCCGGTGGTCCAGGATCGAGGACGGCGTGACGTTCCAGGGCGGCATGGGCTCCTCCAGGCTCAGTACGCGGCCCCGCTGCGGATCCCCCGGGCCCAGCACGGTCTTCGGCAGATAGGCCGCCGCGGGGTGCTTGCGCTGCCAGCGGTCCCAGAGCAGGTCGACGAAGGCGTGGTGGAGCCAGAACACCGGATCGTTCGGGGAGTCGGCGCCGAGCATGTGTCCGCCGACCCAGCGGTGGACGCGGTTGTGGTTGCGCTCGCCGCCGTCGGACATCCACCCCTCAAGACGGTTGCGGAGGCCGGTCGTGACGGTCGAGTCCCAGGGCGGCGCGTCGTACACCGTCTCGTTCGTCGCCCAGGCCAGCTCGGACCCGGTCGGCAGGGCGACCGGGTCCGACGGGCGGCCCAGGTCGCGGGTGAGGTACTTCCCCACCGTCACCTTGCCCTGAATCGTCCAGTCGCCGTTCCGGTACGCGAAGGGCCCGGTCATGACCTGCTGGTCGCCCGAGCGGCCGGTGCCGCCGAGGAAGTCCTCGCCCCACAGCGCGGCGGCGGGGGTCCGGTCGGCCGTCCAGTCCCAGTAAGGAACGCTCACGCCGGGGTCGACCCGCTGGAGCGCCCGCTCGAACTCCAGCAGGAAGTACCGGTGCCAGGGCAGGAACGAAGGGGCCATGTGCCCCGCGCGCACACCGTCCTCCATGTCGGAGACGTAGTACCGGGCGTGGACCCGGACGAACTCGTCGTACTCGCCGCGCCGTTTGAGTGCGAGTACGGCGCCGACGAAGCGCTTCTTCTCCGCGCCGGTGAGGGCGCGCTGATTCTTCCTGGTGTGCACCGGTGAGGGGCTCCCGCCGTCAGATGTGAGGATCCGGTCCGTGGTGCGGCCCGTGGACCGGCCCGGCGAGCGCCAGTTGGGCTCCGCCGAGGTCGCCGACCGCCGCGCGGGCCGCTTCGAGCGGGGTCGGGAAGGACTCGTAGTGGTTGACCACACTCAGATAGCTGCCGTCGGCCCTGCGCATCACCTGGAGCGGCCGTCCGTCGATCCGGATGTCGGGCACGGACACGGCGGGGACGGCCGGTCCCGTGGCGATCGTGGTGGCGGCCGTGGCCGCCCAGGGGGCCACCCGGATGTGCCGGCCCCGGTACCTCTCCTCCAGGACCCCTCCGGTCGCGGCTCGGCCGTCGTCCGACGGTGGTGGTACCTGCGGCGCCGCTCCCCGGCCCGCCCTGACGACGGGGGCGAGCGCCGCCGAGGTCCCCGCGACCACGCCGAGGGTGAACAGCGCGCGCAGGAAGTGGCGCCGGGTGCGGTGCGGGGCGCGCGGTACCCGTGGCCCTCCGGCTGTCACCGGAATCCCGTCTGGCATGAAACCTCCCTCTCGTCGTCCCGAACGGGACAACGAGAGGGAGTCGATACGGTTCTCCCCGGGCTTCCGCGGACTCCCCCGCGTCCCGGGTGAACCGCCCGGTTCCGCGCGTGCGGTCCACCCGGGGCGCGGGGGGGATGTTCAGACGATGCCGACGACGGTCACCGTGACCCGTACCGGGTGGCCCGGATCCGGCAGTACCTCGGCGGCCGAGGCGCACACGGCCGCCCGCACTGCGCGGGTGACGTCGACGGCGCGGTGCCCCGTGCGCGCGACGAGCTGGAGGTCGAGATGCCACCCCGCCGCGCCGTCGCCCTCGCCCTCCCGCCGGACACGTACCCCCGTGGACTTCGGTCCCTCCCGCGCCGGGCGCCCTGCGCGGGAGGCGGCGGACGCGCGGAGGAGGTCGACGAACCCCGGCCGCAGGAACGCCACTCCCGGGACCCGCCGCGCGACGCCGGCGGCCACGAGGGCCAGCTCCTCCTGGATCTCCCGCTCGGTCATCGGTGTCCCCCTTCCCGCTCGTCGTCGGCGTGGTTCTCGTCGATGAGGTCGACGACCAGGACGTCGATGCGCGCCACCTCGATCCCGAGGGCGTCCCCGGCCGCGTCGGCCACCCGTGCGCGGACCGCCTCCGCCAGCTCCGGCAGAGGCCGTCCGAGGCCGGCCGCGACCTCCAGCCGGACCTGGACAGGGCCGCGGGCCGCGGGCCCGCCCGTACCGCTTCCGGTGGCGCGCGGCTCCAGCGGCCTGATCCGGCAGCTTCCGGCCCGTACCCCCGGCAGGGTCTCGGCGGCGGCGCGGAAGGCGCGGGCCGCCGCGGCCTCCACGATCCAGTCGTCCTCCTCGGGGGCGCCCAGCGGCAGCGTCCGGCCGGGGCGCAGCTCCAGGCGGACGATGTCCATGATGCGGCCGGTCAGCTCGGCCGGTGCCGTCCCCTCCTCGGTCTCCTCCTGCCTGGCCCGGCGTACGGTGTCGTCCAGCGACGCCAGATCGGCCAGGGCCGCCGTGCAGTGGGGGCAGTGCGCGAGGTGCGGGTCGGCCGCGGCCTCCCCGGAGTCCCACGCCTCCCAGACGTCGATCAGTTCCCGGCCGCAGGGCAGGGGTTCCTCCTCGGGTGTCACCGCGTCGTCCAGTGTCCCTCCTGTCTCCCCGTGGCGGCCGGGACGCGCGTTCAGCGCCATGCGCTCATCGCCTCCGTCAGGTAGCGGCGTGCTCGGAAGACCCGGCCGCGGACCGCCTGAAGGCTGATTCCGACCGTCTCCGCGATGTTCTCGTAGCTCATTCCGTGCAGTTCCCGCAGCACCCAGCAGGCGCGCTGTTCGGGAGAGAGGCCCGCCATCGCCACGGCCAGGGCGCGGGCGGCCGCATGGGATTCGGCCACGCGCGCGGGCGAGGACCGGTGTTCGGGCGCGGCCGGTTCCGGTACCGAGTCGAGGTCGGTGGCCGGGCGGCGCGCGCGCAGTTGATTGAGGCACCGGTTGGTGACGATCCGGTACATCCAGGTTCTGAAGGCCGATTCGCCGCGGAACTCCGGCAGTTTGCGCCAGGCGCTGACGAACGCGTCCTGAACGGCGTCCTCGGCCTCGGTGCGGCTGCCGAGCAGACGTGTCGCGAGCTGGAGCATGACCGGACTGTGCCGGCGCACCAGCGTCTCGAACGCCTCTTCGTCGCCCTCGCCCGCGCGGACGGCCAGCAGACCGTCGTCGGACCGCCCCTGATCCAGGACCTGGTCCGGCGCGCGCGCCGACAGCTCATTCCCGTTGCCGGGCACTCAGCGACTCCTTTCGACGACCTCGTACGCCCGGTTGGACACACGGCACGGCTCATCGTCACGCGCGAGGAACGAAACAGGGAAAAGTCGCGGAATCCGCGTGACGATCTCTCCGGCGGGGAGTCCAACGAGTTGAGAGTCCCCGGGAGCCGGGCGACCGGACGAGAAGTCAGGAGGCTGTCCGATGGCAGCGACCCAGGAAGCACCCGTCACCACCAACAGGACCGTGACCGGGCAGGGCGGCAGCGCGGCGGGGGCGACCACCGTGGGCGCCGGGGCCGTGGGCGCGAACGAACCGGCCGCCACACGCGGCAGGACCTCCATCGCGGATGTCGTGGTCGTGAAGATCTCCGGCATGGCGGCGCGGGAGATCCCGGGTGTGTACGACATGGGCGGCGGTCTCTCCCGCACCATCGGCGCCGTGCGCGACCGTGTGCCCGGCGGTCGCCCCAATGTCGGGCGCGGGGTGAAGGTCGAGGTGGGCGAGCGGCAGACCGCGATCGATCTGGATCTGGTCGTGGAGTACGGCGTCGCCATCACCGATGTGGCCCGTGACGTACGGGAGAACGTGATCGCCGCGGTCGAGCGGATCACTGGCCTGGAGGTCGTCGAGGTCAACGTCACGATCAACGACGTGCATCTGCCCGAGGACGAGAACGACACGGGTGTCACCGAGGGACGCGTCGCGTAGGACGCGTGGTCGCGCGATGCCGTGTCCGTGGCCTGGCGCCTGTGGCCAGCGCCTGTTGCCTGTTGCCTGTTGATGACGAGGTGGATGATGAACACAGCCGTGGTGGGGCTGGCCGTGGGGATGGCGCTGGGCTTCGCGGGCTGGTTCGGCGGGTTCGGGGCCTTCCTGCTGGTGGCCGCGCTCGGCGCGGTCGGTTTTGTCGTGGGCCGGCTCGCCGACGAGGGCCGGCTCGGGGAACTGTTCCAGCCGGGTGGACGGAAGCGCTGGTGACCGCCGTGACGGAGCCCGCGGAGCGGGGCACCACCCGTATCGCCGACCGGGTGGTCCGGCGGATCGCCGGCCGGGCCGCGGCTCAGGCGCTGGGGCCCGGCGGCGAGGTGCTGCGGGTCTCGGCCGGGGCGAGGGGAGGCGGGCCCTGGCGGCTGCGGCTCGATGTGGCGCTGGCCTATCCGGTCCGGGTGGAGACGGCCGGGGCGCGGCTCCAGGAGGAGGCCGCAGCCCGCACCGCGGCTCTCACGGGAGCGGAGGTCGGCCGTACGGAGGTACGGATCGGCCGGCTCGACCCGCCGCGGGGAAGGGCCCTGCCCGGCCCCCGTACGGAGGCGGGGGCGGCCGGGACCGGCTCGGGCGCGACACGGCGCCGGTCCCGGCGGCCCTGGTCGGAGCGGCGGGCGCCGGCGGCGGTGCTCGCCGCGGGCGGCGCGGCGCTCTGCGGTCTGCTGCTCGCGGACAGGGTCGCGGTGGCGCTCGGCGGCTCCGCGGCCGGGGCGTGGACACGGCTGACGGAGTGGGTGTCCGGCCAGGCCGCCGGTGGCGCGGCGATGACCGTGGGCGGCGCGGTGGCGGTCGGCGCGGGGCTGTGGCTGCTGCTGGCCGGGCTGACCCCCGGGCTGCGCGGACGGCTCGCGATGGCGGACGCGGCCGACGGGACCCGGGCGGCGCTGGACCGCTCGGCGGCCGGAGCGCTGGTGCACCACGGCGCGGCCGGGGTGCCGGGCGTCTCCCGGGTCCGGGTACGGGTGGGACGCGGGGTCACCGCCGTACGCGCGACGGTCGGTTTCGGCGATCTCGACGAGGTCAGGGAGGGCGTGGCGCACGCGGTGGCTCAGGTGGTGGAGCGGCTCGGCCCGGCGAGGCCGCCCCGCGTCAGGGTGCGGGTCTCGCCCGACGCGCACTGGCGCGCCCCTGGCTCCGGGCCCGCCGGCCCCCCGGCCGCCGACGCGGCGGCCGACGAGCCGTCGCGCACCGTACCGCGCGAGCGCGGGAAGGAGAACGCCGATGCCCCGGCCGCGTAACGTCACGAACCGCACCCTGCTGACCGTTCTGGGCGCCGCGCTGGTCTGCGCCGGCGGCTGGGCGCTGACCGGGAACACCGCCGTACGGGAGCGGCTTCCCCGCGGCCTGCCCGCCGCGGACCCCGCCGCCGTACGCGCGGGCCGTGGTCTGCTGGGCGCGGCCCGCGAGCAGGGCTGGTGGACACCGACGGTGATCGCCGCGCTCTCCCTCGCCCTGCCGGCGCTGGTGTGGTGGCTGCTGGCCCAGGTGTGGACCCGGCGGCCGGGGGTGCTCCCACTGTCGCGTCCGGGGATCGGGCTGCGCGCCGGGGCGCTGGCCCGCGCGATGGCGGAGCAGACGGAGCGGCTGCCGGGAGTGGACCGCGCGCGGGTGCGGCTCTCGGGCCGGCCCCGGCGCCTGCTCGCGACCATCGACGTACGGCTGTCGGCCGGCGCCGACCCGTCCGGGGTGGTGGAGCGTATCGCCACCGGGGTGATGGCCGACGCCCGCGCGTGCGCTACTCCGGTACGGGTCGACGCGCGGGTACGGTTCCATGGCCCCGCGCGGCGGCGAACGGGGTACAGGATCAGTGGCCGGGGCCGCGCCGACGGTCCGGGTCGGGGCCCGCTGGAGTGATGAGGCAGGCTGTGACCTGCGGCCGGTCGCCGGCCGGGCACCACGTTCGAGCACGCAGGAGGCAGAGTTGTCCGCCGAGGAACCCGGGCACAGGGGATCGTCGCCGTCCGGCGACGGCCCGGATCCCGCGCGGCCGGGCGCCGGCCGGGGCAGACGACTGGCCGGCGCGCTGAGGCGTACGCCGCTCGCGCTGTGGCACGACGACGCCACGGACCGGGCCGCCGCGCTCACCTACTACGCCGTTCTGGCGATCTTTCCGGCGCTGCTGGTCACCGTCTGCTCCATCGGGCTGGCCGGACCAGACGCCAGCGGGAAGCTGGCGAACCAGGTCGCCGCCATCGTGCCGGGGCAGTCCCGGGCCCTGGTGCACAGTTCGCTGGAGGAGATGGCCCGGCAGCGCTCCGCGGCCTGGCTGCTGGCGGCGTTCGGTACGGTCGGCGCGCTCTGGTCGTCCTCCAGCTACCTCGGGGTGTTCCGCCGGGGGCTGCACGCCATGCACGACGCCGTCGACCACCGGCCGCCGTGGCGTACGGCGCCGCGGATCGCGCTCACCGCCTGCGCGCTGCTGGCGCTCCTGGTGACCAGTGCCATCACGCTCGTGCTGACCGGCGAGGCCGCCGCGGCGGTGGGACGGATGCTGGGGATGGGCACGGCGGTGCAGCTGGTGTGGAAAGCGCTGAAGTGGCCGCTGTTGCTGGCGATCGCGGCGGTGCTGGTGCTGATGGTGTTCCGGACCGGTCCGCCCGGGACGCGCAGGCTGCGGCGCTCGCTGCCCGGCGGGATCCTCGCGGTGGTGCTCTGGCTGCTGACCTCCGCGGGGTTCGCCGTCTACACGGCGCACGCGGGCACGTACAACCGGCTCTACGGTTCACTCGCCGGGGTGATCGTCTTCCTGGTCTGGCTCTGGGTCACCAATCTCTCGTTGCTGGCGGGCGCGCAGTTCAACGCCGAGCTGGCGCGCGGGGAGCCGGTACGCGGCGGTGCGGCGGCCGGGTCGCTTCCCGCGCCGGCGGTGAGCGCTCCCCCGGGCGCGGCCGTGGCGGACGGGCCCGCCGCGGCCGGCCGACGGGCCGGCTGAGCGACACGTACGTACGGCGTCACCGCGTCACGCCCTCACCGCGTCACGTGGGAACGGCGCCACGGGTCCTTCGCGTACGAAGGGGCCGGCGCGGGCGGGAAGTCCGCCGCACCGGCCCGGTCGCGTACCTGTGGTCCGGCCGTCAGCAGCTCAGGTTGGATCCGGGGGTGGTCCCCAGGATCTGGGTGAAGCTCTGGTAGCTGTTGATACGGCTCTGCACCTGCCCGGGGTTGCCCCCGTTGCACTCGATGCTGCCGTTGATGGAGCGGATGGTCTCACCGAAGCCACGGCCGTTGACCATGGCGTTGTGCGGGGTCATCGTGCCCGGTCCCGTCTGGGTGTTCCAGTACCAGAGGGCCGTCTTCCAGGCCACGGCCGCGTCGGTCTGCACCAGGTTGGGGTTGCGGAGCAGGTCGATGCCGAGCGCGTCGCCCGCCGCCTTGTAGTTGAAGTTCCAGCTCAACTGGATCGGTCCGCGCCCGTAGTAGGCGGCCTGCCCGGCGGGGCAGCCGTAGGGCTGGTTCGCGTCGCAGTAGTGCGGGTAGTTGGCCGTGTTCTGCTCGACGATGTGGACGAGACCGCCGGTCTCGTGGCTCACATTGGCGAGGAAGGCGGCGGCTTCCTGCCGCTTGACCGTGTCACTGCCGGTGTTCGCGAACGCGGGGTAGGCGCTGAGCGCGGCGGTCAGTCCGCTGTAGGTGTAGAAGGAGTTCCGGCTCGGGAACATCTGGTTGAACTGGCCCTCACTGACCACGAACGAGCCCTGCGACGGCGGGTCGGTCGGTCCACCGTTGCAGGTGAAGGGCTCCCAGTACCAGGTGCTGATGACCGGGTCGTAGCCCGGGTTGTCGTGCTCGGCCCGGTAGAGCTTGCCGTCGGTGTACCGGACGATGTCGCCGGTGACGTACGACCGTCCCGCGGCCCACGCGGGGTAGTCGCAGCTCGTGCCGGAGCCGCCGCCGGGGCTCGATCCGTCGCAGCCGCCGAGGTCGGCCCAGACGTCACTGGTGCCGGGGGCCTCGCCCTGCGTCCACCACTTGGCCGACCAGTTGCGGCCGTTGTACGAAGCCGTGCCGCCACCGGTGTAGACGGCGGACGCCGTCCAGCCCGAGGCGCAGGCCGCGGCGGACGCCGGGGAGGCCGGCAGGAAGATCACGAGGGCGAGGGCCGCTGCCATCGCCGTCAGGAATGCAAGTGCGCGCTGTCTCAAACGACTCACTCCTTCGCGCGAGCAACCGGGTGCGGTGCTCGCCATGGGGGGTGAGACAGAACCAACCGGAATCGCGTGCACCTGTCAAGGTCTAGACCAAGTCGCGGGTGGCGTGACGTCACTTCCCGGCCGTCAGTGGCGCGAACGCGCCAGTGTGGAGGCACGGACCACCAGTTCGGGCTGGAGCACGATGCGCCGGTGCGTGTGCGCCCCGGCGGCGTCCCCGGTCTCCTCGATGAGCAGATCGGCCGCGGTGGAGCCGAGCTGGACGGCGGGCTGGCGCACCGAGGTCAGCGGTACGGCGGCGGCCGAGGCGAACTCGATGTCGTCGTACCCGACGAGCGCGATGTCCTCGGGCACCCGGACGCCCGCGTGGTAGAGGGTCTGGAGCACACCGAGCGCGAGCAGGTCGTTGGCGCAGAACACCGCGTCGGGGCGGGGGTCCATACCCAGCAGCCGCGCCCCGGCGTCCCGGCCCTCGGTGACGTCGAGGCGCGCGGCCTCCACGTGCCGCAGCGCGCCGGGCGGCAGCCCCGCCTCCGCGAAGGCCAGCAGCGCCCCCTCGCGGCGGTTGCGGCACTGGGCGAGATGCATCGGGCCGCTGACGTACACGATGTCGCGACAGCCGCCGCGCAGCAGATGCCGGACGGCCAGCGCGCCACCGCTGACGTCGTCCACGGAGACCGAGCAGCCGTCCGCGCTGGGCACGACACGGTCGACGCAGACGAACGGGATGCGGTGACGGCGGAACGCGTCGAGGTTGCGGCCGCTCAGGTCGGCCGGGGTGACGAGGACACCCCGTACCTGCTGCTCGGAGAAGAGTGTCAGATACGTGGCCTCCTCGGCCGGGGACTCCGCGCTGTTGCAGAGCATCACGCCGAGCCCCGCGGCGCGCGCGGAGCGCTCCGCTCCGGAGGCCACGTCCACGAAGAAGGGGTTGGCCATGTCGAGGACGAGCATGGCCAGAATACGGCTGCGGCCCGCGCGCAGTTGGCGCGCGGACTCGCTGCGTACGTAGCCGAGCCGTTCGATGGCGGACAGGACGCGCCGGCGGGTCTCCTCGGTGACGGACTCGGGGCGGTTGATCACATTCGAGACGGTGCCCACCGAGACACCGGCCGCGCCGGCCACGTCCTTGATCCCCACCGGACGACGCATCAGACGGAGACTTCCACGAGCTCCAGGCCGGACAGACCGGAGAGCGCGCGCAGTTCCGGCAGGAGCCGGCCGGTGGCCAGGGCCCAGTGATGGCCGACGCCGCTGGCGCTCCACGCGTCCGTCCACTCGCCCGGGTCGCAGCCGAAGTCGACGCGGGAGGTGGTGTTGCCGATCTCCAGGTGCGGTCCTTCGACCACCTCGCCCTCGGCGGCGATCAGCCGGTAGCGGCCGTCACGGGTCTGGCCGATTCCGACCAGGGTGACGGGGCCGTGCCGTACGTCGAACTCGACGGAGACGCCCCAGCCGCGCTTGCCGTGGTAGACGCCGAGTCCGCGCAGCAGGGGCCGGCGCGCGCTGATGGCGAGGTGTCCGGGGCCGTCGTGGCCCATCTCGACCACACCGGCGTCGAAGTCGAGGGCCTGCAGTTCGGTGAAGGAGCCGCCCGCGCCGAGCCGGTCCGTGACCAGCATGGCCAGCGACGTACGCAGCTCGTACTCACCGCAGGCCGGGATCCCGCGCGCGGTCAGCAGCGAGGAGCCGAGGATCAGGCCGGCGCCGAGCCGCTCGTGGATCTCGGCGTCCAGGCCGCGGTGGTAGTACGCGAGGGAGTCCAGGTCGAAGTCGGCGACGAGCCGGTCGAGGCCGACGGAGACCTTGGCCGCCCAGCGCAGGTCCTCCTCGACCACGGAGTCGGCGAGTTCGAAGACCTCCCGGGCCTCGTCCAGCTTCGCGGCGATCTCGCCGTCGCCGACCTGTTCGACCCGGACCCGCAGGTCGTCGAGTTCGACGACCTCGACATGGCCGCCGAGCTGTCCCGGCACCATGGTGAGGTCCGTCGACACGTCGTACATCCCCGGGTAGAGATGGCCCATCAGCCCGTGCCGGCCGCCGCGCAGCACGGAGCGGACCCCGGCGGCGCGGATCCAGCGGCCGATGCGCTGCCAGGCGCGCTCGTCCTCCAGATGGCCGGACACCGAGCGGAAGGGCACGCCGACGCGCTCGAAGGCGTTGGCCATCTCGGGCAGCGGGCAGGCGCCGCAGTAGGCCAGCCACCGGCCGGTGTCGAAGGAGGCGTGGTCCATGGCCGGGGAGGGCTGGAGGTTGATCAGCAGGACGGGCGCGCCGCTGCGCTGCGCGACGGGGACGAGCATCGTGGCCGTCATGTAGGTGGTGAGGAAGCCCACGATCAGATCGCAGTCGGCGGCGCGCAGCTTCTCGGCGGCCTCGGCGCCTTCCTGGGCGTCGGAGATGAAGCCGACGTCGACGACCTCGGCGTCGAACTCCCTCATGCGTTCGGTGACGCGCGCCGCCGACCTCCGGAGCTGCGGGAGGAGATCGGGGAACTGGGGCCAGTAGGCGCCCAGGCCTCCGGCGACCAGTCCGATCCTCGGCTTGCGGGCCACGGCGGGCGTGCGGGCGGGGGTACGTGCGGTCATGGCGGCTCCTCTGTACCTCTCAGGACGGGACGGCGTGTCAGGACGGCAGCCGGAAGTCGACGACGCGCAGGGCGGACGGGGTGGTGCCGCTCGACTTCTGCTGGTACATGAACGACAGGACACCGTCCTGGGCAATGCGCGTGTCGTCGACGACGACCTCACCGAAGGCGTTCAGCCCCGCGCCGTCGAACAGGGTCTTCCAGTCGGTGTACCCGGACGCCTCGGACGCGGCGACGATCCTCCCGTACGGCAGGACGGCGTAGGCGTTGTCGTACCGGTCGAGGACGAGATGGGTGCGCTGGCTGGAACCGAGCGCGACCGGTATCTCGGTCTTCTTCCAGGTGCCCGCCGCGTTCTTGAAGAGGTGGAAGGCGCGGCCGTTGGCGGTGCGGTCGGCCACGTAGTCGGTGGTGCACTGGCCGAAGCGGCCGGGGACGTAGCTGATGACCGCGTGCGGCAGGCCGGCGGAGTCGGTGGCCTGGCTCTCCTGGTTCATCAGCGAGTGGTCGGGGTTGATCGGGTCCACCACCGTACCCGCGTCCCCGACGGTCACCTGGTCGGAGCCCCCGGTGGTGCCGGCCACCGCACCCGCCGCGGTGCGCCAGGTACGGCCGCGGTCGGGGCTGTAGACGTAGCCGGTGTCGTGGTTGGTGATGCCGCCGCCGGCGCACATGACGGCGCTGTTCTGCTCGCGCCAGGTGAAGAAGGCGTGCAGCCGGCCGTCCGCGCCGTAGTCGATGCCGTGGAGGTACATGTTGCGGGCGGTGCTGGAGCCGTGCTCGCTGGTGTACGTACCGGTGGACCCGGCCCATTCGCCGAGTGCGGTCCACTTCGAGCCGTCGTACTCGGCCAGCGCGTTGCGGCCGTTGCCGGAGACACCGACGCGGTAGCTGAGCTGGAGGCGGCCCTCGGGGGTGGCGACGAACTGCGGATAGGTGAACCGGGAGGTGAGCGCGACACCGTCGAGGGTGGTCTGTACGGCGCCGAACTGGCCGCTGTTCCAGGCGTGTCCGGCGGGATCGTCCAGGAGCCCGGCGGCCGACTTGACGTAGAAGAAGCCGTTGCTGTGCGAGTCCATGTTCAGGTGCAGCCGGCCGTCGACGCGCGAGAGGCCCATGGAGATGACGTTGTGGGAGTCGTCGACGGTGAGCCGGTGCGGCAGCCGTACCGTCTGCCATGAGGTGGCGCCCAGGGCGCGGCGGCCGACGACGGCGGTGCGGTCGGCGGTGTACCAGGCGGCGTACTGGTGACCCCGGTAGGTCAGCAGGCCGTTCTTCTGGAAGGAGTTGTTGTTGACCAGGCCGTCGTACGAGACGAAGTAGACGGCCTGGCCGTCGAGCTGGGTGTCGGCGACCCGGGTGACCGCCGGTGCGGGGTCCGCCGCGGTGGGCGCCCCGGGGAGTGCGGCGGTGGCGAGGAGTGCGAGGGCGGGCAGTACGGCGGTCAGGGGCCTCATGCGCGGATCTCTCCTTCGTCCTGCGGGTCGTGGGCCGGGCGGGGCGCCGGGAGCGGGGGCGGGGCGCCGGGCGTGGTGCCCGGCGTCGTGCCCGGCGCGGCTCAGGCGAGGTGGAAGACCTCGGTGAGCGGTCGCATGGCCTCGTCCGGCTTGGCACCGTCCAGCGCCTCGAAGAATTCGGCCATCTCGTTCTGCCACCGGGTGTTGACGTCGGTGGCGGCCATGGCGGCCTGGGCCGCCGCGAAGTCCTCGGTCTCCAGATAGCCGACGAGCAGGCCGTCGTCGCGCAGGAAGAGCGAGTAGTTGTGCCAGCCGCACTCCGCCAGGGCCTGGAGCATGTCCGGCCAGACGGAGGCGTGCCGTTCGCGGTACTCGGCGATACGGTCCTGGCGGACCTTCAGCAGGAAGCAGACGCGCCGCACGGAAGTCACCGCCCCGCTCAGAAGTCGAACTTGTCGATGTTCGACTTGTCGAAGACGGTCGGCTCCCCGAGGATGACCTCGCCGTCCTTGCCGATCGTGTACTCGCCGAGCTTGCCCGCCTTGAACTTCTCGCCCTCGGCGCCGGTGATCCGGCCGGAGGCGAGGGAGGCCGCGGCGTACGAGCCCAGGTAGCCCAGCTCCTCCGGGTTCCACAGGGAGAACTGCTCGACGGTGCCGTCCTTGACGTACTTGCGCATCTGGTTGGGTGTGCCCAGCCCGTTGAGGACGACCTTGCCCTTGTACGAGGAGTCGCTGAGGTAGCGGGCGGCGGCGGCTATCCCGACGGTGGTGGGCGAGATGATGCCCTTGAGGTCGGGGTAGGCCGAGAGGAGCCCCTGGGTCTGCTGGAAGGACTTCTGGTCGGCGTCGTCCCCGTACGCGACCTTCACGAGCTGCATGTTCTTGTACTTGGGCAGCTTCAGCTCGTCCTTCATGAACTCGATCCAGGTGTTCTGGTTCGTGGCGTTCTGGGTGGCCGAGAGAATCGCGATCTTGCCCTGGTGGCCGATCTGCTCGCCCAGGTGCTGGACGAGGCTGCGGCCGATCTCCTCGGAGCTGGCCTGGTTGATGAAGAGCTGGCGGCAGTCCTTGGCGGTGTCGGAGTCGTACGCGACGACCTTGATGTCCTTCTTCATGGCCTGCTTGAGCGGGCCGCACACGGCGTTCGGGTCGTTGGCCGCGATCAGGATGGCGTCCTGGCGCTGCTGGATGAGGGTGTTGATGTACGAGACCTGGGAGGAGGCGTTGGCGTCGGAGGGGCCGACCTCCTTGCCGGTGGCGCCGTACTCCCCCGCCGCCGCGATCCCCGCCTCGTCGACGATCTTCTCGTAGGGGTTGTTGATCTGCTTGGGGAGGAACGCGAGCTTGAGGCCCTTCTTCAGGGGCGCGTCCGGGTCGGCCTTGGCGCCGGAGGCCGCGGTGGCGGTGTCCTTCTCCGCGCTGTCCTTGGTGGTGCCGGAGCAGGCCGTCAGCGCGACGGCGAGGGCACAGGCGGTGACGGCGGTGGCTGCTGCGCGGCGTCGGGCAGCGGTACGGATCAGCATGGCGGGCGGGACCTTTCGGGAGACTCGGCGGGCTCAGGGGTTCGTGGGGCGGAAGGTTCGCGGCGGGGCTCAGGACTCGGGCGCGGCGGTGCGCCGATGCCTTCGTTCGACGGCGGCGGCGATGACCCGGGGGGTGAGTACGGAGGCGACGAGCAGCAGCCCGGTCACGATGACCTGGACCTCGTTGGGTACGTCGTTCAGCGTGAGCAGGTTCTTCAGGACGCCGATGAGCAGCACGCCGGCGACCGCGCCGAAGAGCGTGCCCTTGCCGCCGTCGAAGTCGACGCCGCCCAGCAGGACGGAGGCGATGACGAGCATCTCGAAGCCGAGACCGTTGTCGGCGCGGGCGCTGCCGTACCGCAGGGTGAAGACCACACCGGCGAAGGCGGAGACCACCCCGGTGAGCACGAAGAGGATCAGCTTGAAGCGCTTGACCCGGATGCCGGCGAAGTAGGCGGCCTCCTCCTGGGCTCCGATCGCGAAGAGCGACCGGCCGAAGGCGGTGGCGTGCAGCACCACCGCGGTGACCACGGCCAGCACGAGGAAGAGGAGCACGGGGTAGGTGAGGAAGGTACCGGGGACGGTGGTGGTGTCCACGGCCCAGTCCGCGTAGGCCGACGGGAAGTCGGTGACGGCGTCGCTGCCCAGCGCGACCGAGGCGAGGCCCCGGTAGAGGGCGAGCGTGCCGATGGTGACGGCGAGCGAGGGCAGCCCCACCCGGGTGACGAGCCAGCCGTTGAGGAGACCTCCGGCGACGCCGACGACCAGCACGACGGGGACGATCGTCTCGAAGGCCCAGCCCGCGTTCCACAGGGCGCCGGTCAGCGCGCTGCCGAGGCCGAGCATGGAGGCGACGGAGAGATCGACCTGTCCGGCCACCACCAGCAGGGTCATGGGCAGGGCGATGAGGGCGACCTCGGCGATGTCGTTGAGGGCGAAGGCCAGGTTCTCGCCGGAGGCGAACCCCTCGGTGGTGCCGAGGCCGACGACGAACACCGCGACCAGCAGGGCGCCGACCGCCGTGTCCCAGCGCAGCCCCACGGCCCGTACGCGCTCCCCCGCCGTCGTGGGGCGCTGCTCGGGCGTCCTCACCGGGGGCCGCGGCGCTGCCTGTGTGTCAGGCGCCATTCCCATGTCGGGCGCTCCTCTTCCTCAGTGCTGCGGTCATGCGCAGGGAGACGATCCGGTCGACGCTGATGGCCGCGAGGAGCAGCGCGCCGGTGATGGCGCCCTGCCAGAACGCGTCGACCTTCAGGACGATCAGCGCGCTGCCGATGGTGGTGAGGAGCAGCGCGCCGAGCGCGGCGCCCCAGACCGTGCCGGTGCCGCCGGTGATGGCGACGCCGCCGACGACGACGGCGCTGACGACGGTGAGTTCCCAGCCGTGGGCGTTGTCCGCGACGACGGTGCCGAAGCGGGCGAGCCACAGGGCGCCCGCGAACCCGGCGACGGCGCCGGAGAAGGCGTACGCGCCGAGGATCCGGCGGCGGATCGGGACCCCGGCGAGCCGGGCGGCCTCGGGGTTGGAGCCGATCGCGTACAGCTCGCGTCCCGACCGGTAGCCGCGCAGGTAGTACGCGGTGGCGGCGAGCAGGGCGAGGGCGATGAGCGGGAGGTAGGGGATGCCGAGGACACTGCCGCTGCCGAGGCCCAGGATCGGGTCGGGGACGTCGTTCGCGCTGATCTGGTCGCCCTGTGCCCACCAGTAGTCGAGTCCCTGGATGATGTAGAGCATGCCCAGGGTGACCACGAGCGCGGGGACCCGTCCGAAGCTGACGAGGGCTCCGCTGACCAGTCCGCAGGCCACGCCGAGGGCGATGCCCAGCAGCAGGACGGTGAGGACGCCGTGGTCGGTGCCGGCGACGAACTTGCCGCAGGCGAAGGCGGAGAGCCCCACGACCGAGCCGACCGACAGGTCGATGTTGCGGGTCACGACGACCACGGACTGGCCGACGGCGAGCAGGACCAGGATGGAGGCGTTGAGGAGGAGGTCCTTGACGCCCTGGTCGTCGAGGAAGCGCGGGTTGGAGATCCAGGTGCCGAGGATGAGCAGCGCCAGCGCTCCGGCGATGCTGATCTCCCTGGCCCGGAAGACGGTGTCGACGAGGGAGCGCGCCGAGGTGTCGTTCTTGGTGTCCGTGGTGGGCCGGTCCGTCAGGGTGGTCATGCCGCCGCCCTCTCGCCCAGACCGGTCGCCGCCGCCATCACCGTCTCCTCGTCGGCCTCGGCCCGCGGTATCTCCGCGGTGAGCCGTCCCTCGTGCATGACGAGCACCCGGTCGGCCATGCCCAGCACCTCGGGCAGGTCGGAGGAGATCATCAGGACGGCGAGTCCGTCCGCCGCCAGCGTGGAGAGCAGCCGGTGCACCTCCGCCTTCGTGCCGACGTCGATGCCCCGGGTGGGTTCGTCGACGATGAGCACGGAGGGTTCGGTCGCCAGCCATTTGGCGAGGACGACCTTCTGCTGGTTGCCGCCGGAGAGCACGCCGACGGGGTCGGCGAGGCGGTTGTACTTGAGCTGGAGGCGTACGGCCCAGTCGGCGGCCCGGCCGCGCTCCAGGACCCGGCGGACCATGCCGCCCCTGCCGAGCCGGCCGAGCCCGGTGAGGCCGATGTTCCGCTCGATGGACATGTCCATCACCAGGCCGCGCAGCCGGCGGTCCTCGGGGACCAGGGCGAGCCCGGCGGCCATGGCGGCGGTCGGTGACCCGGCGGGCAGGGTCCGCCCGCCCACCTGGACCTCGCCCGCGTCGGCCCGGTCGACACCGAAGACGGCCTGTGCCACCTCGCTGCGGCCCGCGCCCACCAGCCCGGCCAGGGCGACGATCTCGCCCCGCCGTACGTCGAAGGAGATGTCCCGGAAGACGCCCTCCCTGGTCAGTCTCCGTACCGACAGCGCGATCTCGCCGACGACCGCGCGCTGTTTGGGGTAGAGCTCGCCCAGTTCGCGGCCGACCATGGAGCGGACGAGGTCGTCCTCGGTGAGCCCGGCCAGCGGCTGCGAGGAGATCCAGCGGCCGTCGCGCAGGGTCGTGACGCGCTGGCACAGGGCGAAGATCTCCTCCAGGCGGTGGGAGATGAACAGGACGGCGGCGCCCTCGGCGCGCAGGGTCCGCACGACGGAGAAGAGCCGGGCGGTCTCGCTCCCGGTGAGCGCCGCGGTGGGCTCGTCCATGATCAGGACGCGGGCGTCGAAGGAGAGCGCCTTGGCGATCTCCACGATCTGCTGGTCGGCGATGGAGAGCCCGCGGGCGGGCCGGTCGGGGTCGAGCTCCACGCCGAGCCGCTTCATCAGCGCCGCGGTGGTCTCCCGTACGGCCCGGTGGTCGATCCGGCCGAGGGCCCGGCGCGGCTGACGGCCCATGAAGATGTTCTCGGCGATCGACAGGTCGGGGAAGAGCGTGGGCTCCTGGTAGATGACGGCGATGCCCGCGTCCCTGGCGTCCGCGGGGCCGTGGAAGACGACGGGCTCACCGTCGAGGAGTACGTCTCCGGCGTCCGGCCTGTACACCCCCGCCAGTGTTTTGATCAGCGTGGACTTGCCCGCGCCGTTCTCGCCGGCGAGGGCGTGCGCCTCGCCGGGCAGCAGTCGCAGGGAGACGTCCCGCAGGGCGCGTACGGCGCCGAAGGACTTGCTCACGTCCCTCAGGGCCAGGACGGGGACAGGGGCGGGGGCCGGTGCCGCGTCCGGTGCGGGATCCGAACCGGGGTCCGTGGCGGGCTCGTTCATAGGGGCTCCTCAGCGAGGGGGACGCGTTGTGCCACCCGCCCTGAAAGGTTTCAATGAGGTTGCACGGAAGCTAAACGGCGTAGGTCTGCGACGTCAATGGGCTGTGCCCGACATTTTCGGGTGCGGCCGACGGGGGCGTGGTTCAAGGTGTTCAAAGGTGACGCGCGGAGGGTTGACACGGGTGAGGGACTCCCCTAACTTCACGCGATGAAACGATTCATAAAGGATCGTGACACTGACTCGCCTGGCGAGTCCGCACCACGGGAGCGCTGAGAGATGACGGGTCGATCCGCCGTGTCCGCTGTGAAGGCGGCGCTGAAGTCGCAGGCAGTCGAGACGCCGTCGTGGGCGTTCGGGAACTCCGGTACACGGTTCAAGGTCTTCGCGCAGCAGGGCGTGCCGCGCACACCGCAGGAGAAGCTGGCGGACGCCGCGCGGGTGCACGCGCACACGGGGGTCGCGCCGTCGGTGGCGCTGCACATCCCCTGGGACCGCGTGGACGACTACGGCGCGCTCGCCTCGCACGCGCGCGAGCTGGGACTGCGTATCGGGGCGATCAACTCGAACGTGTTCCAGGACGACGACTACAAGCTCGGCTCGGTCACCCATCCGGACGCCGCCGTGCGCCGCAAGGCGCTGGGGCATCTGCTGGAGTGCGTGGACGTCATGGACGCCACCGGGTCGCGCGATCTGAAGCTGTGGTTCTCCGACGGCATCAACTACCCAGGCCAGGACGACATCTCCGCGCGGCAGGGCCGGCTCGCCGAGGCGCTGTCCGCGGTGTACGAGCGGCTCGGCGAAGGCCAGCGGATGCTGCTGGAGTACAAGCTGTTCGAGCCCGCCTTCTACGCCACGGACGTACCGGACTGGGGCACGGCGTACGCGCACTGCCTCAAGCTGGGCGAGAAGGCCCAGGTCGTCGTGGACACCGGGCACCACGCTCCGGGCACCAACATCGAGTTCATCGTGGCGCTGCTGCTGCGGGAGAAGAAGCTCGGCGGGTTCGACTTCAACTCCCGCTTCTACGCGGACGACGACCTGATGGCCGGGGCCGCCGATCCCTTCCAGCTCTTCCGGATCATGTACGAGGTGATCAGGGGCGGCGGGTACACGGCGGACACCGCGTTCATGCTCGACCAGTGCCACAACATCGAGGAGAAGATCCCCGCGATCATCCGCTCGGTGATGAACGTCCAGGAGGCCACGGCCAAGGCGCTGCTGGTGGACGCGGAGGCGCTGGACGCCGCCCAGCGCTCGGGCGACGTGCTGGCGGCCAACGCGGTGATCATGGACGCCTACAACACGGACGTGCGCCCGCTGGTGGCCGAGGCGCGCGCCGAACTGGGCGCGGACGCCGACCCCGTCGCCGCGTACCACGCCTCCGGCTACGGCGAGAAGATCGTCGCCGAACGGATCGGCGGGACCCAGGCGGGCTGGGGCGCCTGAGGCTTGCCGGCCGAGCGGCGCCGTACACCCTGCCCGGCCGTCCGTCCGTCCCGTACCCCCCGTACCACCGCCCGTCCGCGCCTTCCGCCCCCGAAGGCCGCCCGTCACAGAGGGACATGATGACCGACCAGCCTCCCATCCATCCGGCGGCAGCCGAACTGCTGGAGCGTTCGCACCGGCTCGGCGCCGATCCTCGCAACACCAACTACGCCGGTGGCAACACCTCCGCCAAGGGATCCGCCACCGACCCCGTCACCGGCGACGACGTCGAGCTGATGTGGGTCAAGGGGTCGGGCGGCGATCTGGGCACCCTCACCGCCGGTGGTCTCGCCGCGCTGCGGGTGGACCGGCTGCGCGCGCTGGCCGGGGTGTACCCGGGGGTGGAGCGCGAGGACGAGATGGTCGCCGCGTTCGACTACTGCCTGCACGGCAAGGGCGGGGCGGCGCCGTCCATCGACACGGCGATGCACGGGCTGGTCGATGCCTCCCATGTGGACCATCTCCACCCCGATTCGGGGATCGCGCTGGCGTGCGCGGCCGACGGCGAGAAGCTGACGGCGGAGTGCTTCGGCGACACCGTGGTCTGGGTGCCCTGGCGGCGTCCCGGCTTCCAGCTCGGTCTGGACATCGCCGCGGTCAAGGAGGCCAACCCGGCGGCGATCGGCTGTGTGCTGGGCGGGCACGGCATCACCGCGTGGGGGGCCACCTCGGAGGAGTGCGAGCGCAACTCGCTGCACATCATCCGGACGGCCGAGGCGTTCCTGACGGAGCGTGGCGCGCCCGAGCCCTTCGGTCCCGTGCTGGAGGGGTACGCGCCGCTGCCCGAGGCCGAGCGGCGGAAGAAGGCCGCCGCGCTCGCCCCGCTGATCCGGGGGCTCGCCTCCACGGACCGGCCCCAGGTCGGCCACTACACGGACGCGGAGCCGGTCCTCGACTTCCTGGCGCGCGAGGAACATCCGCGGCTGGCGGCGCTGGGCACCTCCTGCCCGGACCACTTCCTGCGCACCAAGGTCCGGCCGCTGGTCCTGGACCTGCCCGCCGGGGCGCCGCTGGAGGAGATGCGGGAGCGGCTGGCCGCGCTGCACACCGCGTACCGGGCGGAGTACCGGGCGTACTACGAGCGGCACGCCACGCCGGACTCGCCGGCGATGCGCGGCGCCGACCCGGCGATCGTACTGGTGCCCGGCGTCGGGATGTTCTCGTTCGGCAAGGACAAGCAGACCGCCCGGGTCGCCGGAGAGTTCTATGTGAACGCCGTCAACGTAATGCGCGGCGCCGAGGCCGTCTCCACGTACGCGCCCATCGAGGAGTCCGAGAAGTTCCGCATCGAGTACTGGGAGCTGGAAGAGGCCAAGCTGCGCCGGATGCCGGCCCAGAAGGCGCTGGCCACCCGGGTCGCGCTGGTGACGGGCGCGGGCTCGGGGATCGGCCGGGCCGTCGCGCACCGGCTGGCCGCCGAGGGCGCGTGTGTCGTGGTCGCGGACCTCAACGCCGAGGGCGCGGCGAGCGTCGCCGAGGAGCTGGGCGGCACGGACCGGGCCGTCGCGGTGACCGTCGACGTGACGGACGAGGAGCAGATCCGAGCGGCGTTCGACGCTGCGGCGCTCGCCTTCGGCGGGGTGGACCTGGTCGTCAACAACGCCGGCATCTCGATCTCCAAGCCGCTGCTGGAGACGACGGCCAGGGACTGGGACCTCCAGCACGACATCATGGCCCGCGGCTCGTTCCTCGTCTCGCGGGAGGCGGCCCGGGTCATGACCGACCAGGGGTTCGGCGGGGACATCGTCTACATCGCGTCGAAGAACGCGGTGTTCGCGGGCCCGAACAACATCGCGTACTCGGCGACCAAGGCCGACCAGGCCCATCAGGTACGGCTGCTCGCCGCCGAACTGGGCGGGGCCGGGATCCGGGTCAACGGCGTCAACCCCGACGGGGTGGTCCGGGGCTCCGGGATCTTCGCGGGCGGCTGGGGCGCGGAGCGCGCGGCGGTGTACGGCGTGGAGGAGGAGAAGCTGGGGGAGTTCTACGCGCAGCGGACCATCCTCAAGCGCGAGGTGCTGCCGGAGCATGTCGCGGCGGCGGTCTTCGTCCTGACGGGCGGCGAGCTGAGCCACACCACCGGCCTGCACGTCCCGGTGGACGCGGGCGTCGCGGCGGCGTTCCTGCGCTGAGGCCGCGCGGGCCGGGGCTGTCCCTGACGGCAGCCCCTGGCCCGCGCTCCCCGTCGCCGTCGCCGTCGTCGGCCGTTGGTTCCCCGCTGTTCGTTCCCCGCCGCCGGTTCCCCGCTGCCGGGCGCGGGCCTCCCCGGCTCTCCGGAGCGAGCGCGGGTCCTGGCCCCCGGTACCGGGCGTCGGCCTCCGGCTCCCCCGCCGAGCACCGCCGTCCCGTCCGTCCGCCTCTCCATTCCCCTCGCTCTTCCTTCCCTTCGCCTCTTCTTCCGTCCGCTGTTCTCCGGCGTCCGCCGGGGCCGGCCGCGTCATCCCCGAGGTCCGCCGTGTCACCCACCGAACCGCTTCCCTTCGCCGCCGTCGACCTCGGCGCGTCCAGTGGCCGCGTCATGGTCGGCCATGTCTCCGGCCGGGGCGCCGGCACCCTGCGTCTTGAGGAGGTCCACCGGTTCCCCAACCGTCCGGTGCGGACCTCCGGCACCCTGCACTGGGACATCCTGTCCCTGTACGGCGGGGTGCTGGACGGTCTGAGGGCCGCGGGCACGGCGGCCGGGCGGGCCCCCGCGAGTGTCGGCATCGACACCTGGGCCGTCGACTACGGGCTGCTCGACGCGTCCGGAGCACTGCTCGGCAACCCCGTGCACTACCGCGACACCCGTACCGACGGCGAGGCCGAGAAGGTCGCCGCGGTGCTGCCGCCCGCAGCGCTGTACGGGGCGACGGGCCTGCAGTACCTGCCGTTCAACACCCTGTACCAGCTCACCGCCGCGCGGGGCAGTGCGGCGCTCGCCGCCGCGGACCGGCTGCTGCTGATCCCCGACCTCATCGCGTACTGGCTCACCGGCGAGGCCGGCACGGAGCTGACCAACGCCTCCACCACGCAGCTCGTCGACCCGCGGACGCGTGACTGGGCCCGGTCCGTCGCCGAACCGCTCGGGATCGACCTCTCCCTCTTCCCCGCGCTGCGGACGCCGGGCTCGCCGGCCGGGTCGCTGCTCCCCGACGTGCTGGCCGAGACGGGGCTGCGCGGTCCGGTGCCGGTGACGGCCGTCGGCTCGCACGACACGGCCTCGGCCGTCGCCGCCGTGCCCGCGTCCGGCGACCGGTTCGCCTATGTCGCCACCGGCACCTGGTCGCTGGCCGGTCTGGAGCTGGACGCCCCCGTACTGACGGAGGAGAGCAGGCGGGCCAACTTCACCAACGAGCTGGGCGTGGACGGCACCGTCCGCTATCTGCGCAACATCATGGGGCTCTGGCTGCTCCAGGAGTGCCTGCGCGCCTGGGAGGCCGAGTCCGCCCCGCAGTCACTGGACCGGCTGCTGGCCGAGGCCGCCGACGTGCCGGGGCTGCGGTCGTTCGTCGACGCGGACGACCCGGCGTTCCTGGCTCCCGGGGAGATGCCGCGCCGTATCGCGGACGCCTGCCGGAACATCGGCGCACGGGCGCCCGAGGGGCCCGCCGAGACGGCCCGGTGCGTCCTGGACTCGCTGGCGCTGGCGCACCGGCGCGCCATCGAGGACGCGCAGCGGCTGTCCGGCCGCTCCGTGGACACGGTGCACATCGTGGGCGGCGGCGCGCACAACGCGCTGCTGTGCCAACTCACCGCGGACGCCTGTGGCCTGCCCGTCGTCGCGGGCCCCGCGGAGGCCGCGGCCCTCGGCAACGTACTGGTTCAGGCGCGCGCGGCGGGAGCTGTCGACGGCGGTCTCGCCGATCTGCGCGCGCTGGTGCGCGCCACGCTGGAGCCGTGCCGGTACGAACCGGCCGCCGACCGGGCCGGCCGGGCGGCGTGGGACCGGGCCGCGGCGCTGATCGCGGACGCGGGGGCGGGGACGCGACGCTGACGTACGGACCGCGCCGACCGTACCCCGAGCGGGTGCCGGGCGATTCGGGTGTACACGGCACGTGTCCAGGTGCGTATCCCCCGATATGATGGTCCACCCGGTCAGGGGTACCAGCGAGATGTGACAGAACGGGCAGGACGCGTGGCGCAGACGGTCGGCATCAAGGACGTGGCCCGGCTGGCCGGTGTCTCGGTCGGCACCGTTTCGAACGTGCTCAACCGTCCCGAAAAGGTGTCCGAACCGACCCGGGTACGGGTGCGTGCCGTCATAGACCAGCTCGGATTCGTCCGCAGCGAGACGGCCCGCCAGCTCCGGGTGGGCACCAGCCGCATCCTGGCGATCCTCGTGCTCGACATGGCGAATCCGTTCTTCGTGGCCGTGGCCAAGGGCGCCGAGCGCGCGGCCCGCGAGACCGGACTCGGTGTGATGCTCTGCAACAGCGCGGGCAGTCCGGCCGAGGAGGCGGAGTACCTGTCGCTCTTCACGGAGCAGCGGGTGCGCGGGGTGCTGCTCACTCCGGCCGACGCCACGGGCCACAACGTACGGGAGTTCGCGCGCCGGGACATTCCGTTCGTCCATGTCGACCGTGCCGTGCCCGCCTCCGAGGGCTGTTCCGTCTCGGTGGACGACGTGGCGGGCGGCGCGCTCGCCGTGGGGCATCTGCTGGCCGCCGGGCACCGATCCGTGACGTACATCAGCGGCCCGATGTCGCTCCCCCAGTGCCGGGACCGCCGTACGGGCGCGCTGGCGGCCCTGCGCGAGGCCGGGCTGCCGGAAGAGGCGCTGCGCCATGTGGAGTCGGCGCGGCTGGACGTCGCCTCGGGCATCGACGCGGGGGCGCGGCTGCTCGGTCTCGCCGAGCGTCCGACGGCCGTGTTCTGCGCCAACGACCTGCTGGCGCTGGGGGTCCTCCAGGCGATGTACGGGGCCGGGGTGGACGTGCCCGGTGATGTGTCGATCGTCGGCTACGACGACATCGAGTTCGCCGCCGCGGCGGTCGTCCCGCTGACATCCGTACGGCAGCCCGCGGACGCGATGGGGCGGACGGCCGCGGAGATGCTGATGGACGAGACGGGGCCGGACGCGCAGCATCACACGCACCGCTCGGTCGTGCTCCAGCCCGAACTGGTGGTCCGCAGCTCCACGCGCCGTCTGAAGGACGGGGAGTAGCCCGGCCCCGACGGGTGGGGCCCACCGCTCGCAGGGAACGGCGCCCCCGGAGCACGGACGCGGTTTCGCTCCGAGGGCGCGCGGGCGGAGCAGACCGTACCGGCGCGTACGGTGCCGGACGACGCGGCCTCCCGTGGCCGGACGGCCCGCGTCCGCGGGCGCGGATCAGGGATGACGGGAGGCCTGTCCCGTGGGCCTGACCGGGGCCGCGTAGCAGTGGACCGTGACCGTCTGCTCCTGGCTCCAGCGCTGCTCGGCGATGTCCAACAGGGTCCAGCCCAGGTGCTCGTAGAACGCCACCGAGCCCGTGTCGGCGGCCACGACATCCAGGACGAGGTGCAGGCCTCGCGTTCTGGCCTCCCGTAAGGCCTGGGACATCAGAAGGGCTCCGATGCCGTGGCCACGCGCGTCCGGGGAGACGAACAGGCGGGTCACCACGGCGACTTCATCGAGGGCCGCGCCCGTGCGCTCACCCCAGAGCGTGGGAGCCGCGTCGCCCTCGACCGGCGGGGAGAGTGCGAGGTGGCCGACGATCCGTCCGTCGAGTTCGGCCACCCAGGCCGCGAGCTGCTCGGTTGGCGCCAGCCAATCGGCGGGCTCCGCAGGCCAGTTCACCGGATAGGCGTCGGCCTTGTGCACCTCCGCGAGCACACTCACGCAATCGTCGAGATCACCCACGTCGCGTCGCCGGACATCGCACATCGGAATGTCATCGGCCGCTGGCATAGTCTGTCGATTCACCCGGACCATGCAACCACAGCCCGCCGCGCAAGCGCTCCGCGGCCACCCGACCGAGCGGTGAACACAGAAGGTCCGTAGGCCCAACCCCCTGCGTACGCCGGGCTCTTGATTCAAGAATGCGTCAACTCTTCGCCCGTGAAAAGCAATGGCCAAGGATGTCACCGTTAGTCTCCGGCGGTGATATTGACCAAGCGCGCACAGAGACCGTCCGCCACCACCGGCACACCGCGCCGCACCCTGCTCCGCGCGGCCCTCGCGGGCACGGCCGCCACCACCGCCGTGGCACTGACCGCTCCCGCCGGCGCCGCCGCACCGTCCGCCCGGCCCACCCGCCCGCGGCCCACCACCGCCGACGAGGCACTGGCCGAACTCACCGAGGGGAACCGGCGCTGGCGGACCTTCCGGCAGCGGCACCCGGACGAGACGGAGGCCATACGCAGAACCCTCGTCACGGGCCAGCACCCCTTCGCCCTCATCCTCGGATGCATCGACTCCCGGGTCCCGCCCGAGCTCGTCTTCGACCAGGGGCTCGGCGATCTGATGACCGTCCGCTCGGCCGGCGAGGTGCTGGACGAGGCGATTCTCGGCAGCATCAGCTACGGCGTGCTCGAACTGGGCATCCCGCTGGTCCTGGTCCTCGGACACCAGTCCTGCGGCGCCGTCGCCGCGGCGGTCGAGGCGGAGGAGACGGGCGCCGAACTCCCGGCCCACATCCAGTACCTGGCCGACCAGATCCGGCCCGCGATCGACCACACCCAGCACGGCACCGCCCGCGTCGACTCCACCGTGACCGCGAACGTGGAGATGGTCCGCACCCGCCTCGCCGCGGAGCCCGACCTCGCGGCCAAGGTGGCCGAAGGCAAGCTGGCCATCGTCGGCGCGCGGTACGAACTGGGCACCCAGCTCGTCCACCGCACCGGCTGACCGCACCCCCTCAGCACCGGCACCCGCCGCCCGCCCCGTCCCCGCCGGGGAAGGGCGGCGCCCCGGAACTCCTTTCCTCCTGAAGCCCCCTTCCTCCCTCCGCGCACCCTTTACGCGCACCTTCCCGACCCACCTCGCCACGTTCGGCTTCTCCAACGCACACCTCCCTCTTGATGTGAACCCGACACCTGTGTCATATATGTCCAGACCATTGCCCCCGGGTGAAGGACACGGCCATGACCAGGTTCCGCGCCGGCACCACGCTCGGCTTCTTCTGCGTGGTCCTCCTCGCGACGACCGCGTGCGGCGCGAACGACGGACGCGCGGCGGCGCCTTCGGCCCCCGCGGGGGTCACCGCCCAGGCCGGCAGCGCCACGTCCGCCCATGTCATGTGGCATCCGTCCCCGGCCGAGGACGACGTCCGCGGGTACGACGTCTACCGGAGCGGAACGAAGGTCAAGAACGTCCCCCGCGACACGAACATGACCGACATCGCCGGGCTCACCCCGTCGAGCCGCTACACCTTCACCGTCCGCGCCAGAGGCGCCGGCGGCACCGTCTCGCCGCACAGCGCCACCGTGTCCGTCGCCACACCCGCGACCGTCGCCGAGGACAGGGATCCGCCCGCCACGCCCACCGGAGTGCGGGGCCGCAGCGACGGCGCACGCGCGGCCCGGATCACCTGGGACCGGGCCCCGGGCGGGCAGGGCATCGTCTCGTACGACATCCACCAGGGCGGATCCAGGATCCACAGCGTGGCCGCGGACGCGACCTCGGCCCAGGTCACCCGACTGCGGCCCGGAACCCACTACCGCTTCACGCTGGTCGCCCGGGACGCGGCGGACAACACCTCGCCCGCGAGCCGCACCGTCGAGCTCACCACCCCGCACGGCCCGGGGGACGATCCCGACACCGCGCCGACCGGCCTGCGGGCCACGGCACGTGCCGCCGACGGCGCGTACTACGCCGACCTGTCCTGGGTCGCGCCGAGCACCGGCGGTGAGGTGCCCGCCTATCAGATCCATCTGGACGAAAAGTTCGCGACGACCCTGGTCTGGGGCGCCGAGGCACCCCGAGGCCGGGCGACCTACAGCGTCTACGTGGGGAGGACGCCGGGCGAGTCCTTCCGGGTGAGGCTCCGCGCGAAACTGCCCGACGGCACCTGGGGCGCCTTCTCCGCGGAACGTACCGTCGTCACCGCCCCGGACGATCGACCCACCGCGAGCCCTCACCCCTGACCGTGAGGCGGCGCGGCGCCCACGGGAGCGGTCCCCCGCTCCCGCCTGGTCCGCAGCCGGGCGAGCAGGCCGACGAGCGGCCCGCCGAGCGGCGGACCTGCCCCCTCCGCACACGTGGTGGGCTCCTCGGCCCGCGGCGCCGGGCGCGCCAGCCGCGCCTCCGCCAGGAGCGTCCCCAGACTGGCGCGGTGCCAGCCGATCTCGTCCGGATGATCCGCCAGCAGCAGCCGCCCCACCGTCGACCGCGCCGCATCGGACTCCGGGTACGGGCGGAAGAGAGCCGGAGCCAGCCGGTTCAGATAGGCGCGTTCGTACGGGTCACCCACCAGCTCGGCGAGATGGGCCGCGTCGAGCACACACCCCACGATGGCCGCCCGCTGCCAGGGGTCCCCGCTCTCGTGCAGAAGATGGCCGATACGCCGGCCCCTCCAGTTGCGCGGACGCCGGTCGTCGCTCTCGTCGACCCCGGCACAGAGCCCTCGCGGCAGCCGCTCGGCGCGCAGCCTCGGCTCCCCCACGGCGCACGCCCGCAGCTCGTCGGCCAGATACAGCCAGACCACCGTGCGGTAACGGTTCAGATAGAAGCTCACCGGCGCGATGAAACCCGCCCTGGCGAGCCGGGTGAACCGGCCCGGACTGACGGAGATCAGCGCCGCCCCCTCCGCCGTGCCCACCGTCCGCACCCGCTCACGCAGCGCGTCCGGAAACCCCTCCGCCGCCCGCAGCCGCTCGATCTCCCGCCGGCTCACCTGCGGTCGCCCGCCGGCCGTCCCCGCCTCGGTGCGGATGTGTCCGAGCTGCGTCGCGAGCTCGAACTCGCCGCGCTTCAGCTGCAGTTCCCGCGCGGCCCGGATCGGACCGACCCCACCCGAGGCGTCCTCCTCGGCCCCGGCCCCGATCCCGCTCCCGGCTCCCCCGCCGTCGATTCCGGTCCTGACGCAGGTCCGCGCATCGGTCCGCACACCGGCCCGTGCATCCGTCCGTACGCCGCCCCGCGCACCCGTCCGTAGATCGGCGCGTGTCTCGCTGATGGACATGGTCGTCCTCCCCGTGAGTGGCAACTACTCTCGGTGACGACCGTAGCGCGTCCGCGGTCCTCCCCGCCCGGCCTGTGGACAACTCCGGCAGCCGAGCTGAAAACCCTGGTCAGAGGCCGCTCAGCGTGGTGTGGTCGGGTTGTCTCGCCGCGACGCCCAAGTGCTCGCCGACCCGGTTGACGAGCAGAGTCATCTCGTAGGCGACCTGGCCCACATCGGCCTCGGCCGCTGTCAGCACGCACAGGCAACTGCCGTCGCCGGCCGCGGTGACGAAGAGCAGCGCCTCGTCGAACTCGACCATGGTCTGCCGCGCCTTGCCCGCCCGGAAGTGGCGTCCCGACCCGCGCGCGAGGCTGTGCAGCCCCGAGGAGACCGCCGCGAGGTGTTCCGCGTCCTCGCGCGCCAGTCCCGTACTGGCGCCCGTGACAAGACCGTCGTTCGAGAGCACCAGCGCGTGCTTGATGTGCTCGACCCGTTCGGTCAGGTCGTCCAGCAACCAGTCAAGTCCCTTTTCGAGTGGCATTGCCGTCCCTCCCCGTTCTGGTGTTCCCCATGTCCCACGACGCCCGTAGCCTTCCGCACCGGCCGCCTCCGGGCAAGCCACAGCCAGGACCTGGGGGTGTCGGTGCGTCACATCGCGCCGCATCACGCGACACGGGAAAATGCGGGCATGGCGACAAACATGAGCAAGGACGAATGGCACGCGTTCGTCTCCGAGGGGACGCGCACCGGCAAGCTGTCCACCGTACGGGCCGACGGATCCCCGCACATCGCACCGATCTGGTTCGTTCTGGACGGGGACGACCTGGTCCTCAACACGGGCAAGGAGACCGTGAAGGGCCGCAATCTGCTGCGCGACGGGCGGCTGGCGCTCTGCGTGGACGACGAACGGCCGCCGTTCGGCTTCGTGGTGATCCAGGGCCGTGCCGAGATCGATGAGGACCCCGAGCGGCTGCTCCACTGGGCGACGCGTATCGCCGCTCGGTACATGGGCGAGGAGCGCGCCGCGGAGTTCGGCCGGCGCAACGGCGTTCCGGGCGAACTGCTGGTGCGCGTACGGATCGAGAAGGTCTCGGCCTACGCGGGCGTGGCGGACTGAGCCGCCACCCGCCACCCGCGCGCCGCGCGGCCCGGCCCTGGGGGATCATGGCGGCATGGCCCATGACCACACACAGGTACGGGAGTTCTTCGGCGCGCGGGCGGCGGGTTGGGACACCCGGTTCCCGGACGACGGCCCCGCCTATGCCGCCGCCGTCACCGCACTCGGGCTGCGCCCCGGCGACGCGGTCCTGGACGCCGGATGCGGTACGGGGCGGGCACTGCCGCCCCTGCGGGACGCCGTGGGCGGGCGGGGCACGGTGCTGGGCGCCGATCTGACGCCGGAGATGCTGACGGCGGCCGTACGGGCCGGGAGGAGCCGCACGGGGCGGCTCCTGCTCGCCGACGTGAGCCGGCTGCCGGTGCGCTCGGGGGCGCTGGACGCGGTGTTCGGCGCGGGCCTGATCGCGCATCTGCCCCGGCCGCTGGAGAATCTGGGCGAGCTGGCCAGGGTCGTGCGGCCCGGCGGACGGCTGGCGCTGTTCCACCCCATCGGCCGGGCCGCGCTCGCCGCCCGGCAGGGGCGCAGGATCACCGAGGACGATCTGCGCGCCGAGCCCCGGCTGCGCCCGCTGCTGGCCGGCGCCGGCTGGCGCATGGAGTCGTACACGGACGAGGACACGCGCTTCCTGGCACTGGCGGTTCGGGTCGGCTGACGGCCCGGGTCGCCCTGTGGGCCCGTACCAGGCCTCGAACACCGACGTCCGGGCCCGGAAGACGACGAAGGTCCTCTTCTGCCAGGGGCCCGCCGACCGTACGTTGGAGGGGCGGCCCGTTCACCTCGTGCGGTCCGCGTCGTGCCAGGCAGCAGGGAAGGCGGACCCGGTGTTCAGCAGACTGCGCAGGATCCTCGTGTCGGACGGTGCCGCCGCACCGGCCGTGAACCGTGACCAACCGCGGCAGCACAATCTGTTCGAGGCCGCCGCGACCTATGTGTCCGCGTGCGCGGAGGACGATCAGCAGCGGATCGACGAGGCGGAGGGCTGGGTCTCGCCCGAGGCGCTCTCCTTCGGCGTCAACGAGCTGGCCTGCCGGGCGGTGATCGCGCTGGCCCGTGAGCGGGACGAGTCGCCGCGGACCGTGGCCCGCAGCCTCCTGGGTCTGCCGGCCGCGTGAGAAGCGCGCCCTCCCGGCTCTCGACGCCCGGGTCACCGACTGGCTAGGGTGCGCCGACAGGCCAATGGGATGGGGGAGGTGCCGTGGCCGCGACGGACGACTCCGTGGACGACGACGCGCTGTACGTGCTGACCGCCGCGCTGCTCACGCCCGCGCGGTTCCCGGCCGTGCTCGGCGACGACTACACGCAGGCGTGCGCCGCCCTCGGGCTGGAGCCGTACCAGGGCGGATACGGCCTGGTGATGGGCCAGGACGGCGAGGGCGCCCGCTGGACGGTCGTGGTCGACGACGTCTCCCTGGTCGCCGTCGCGATCGCGTCCTGGGACTGCGGGATGGAGTACGACCTGTCGCCGGGCGAACGTTCCGTCGTCCGAGCGCTGCCCGGCTGGCCCCTGGCCCTGACCGTGGCGGCACCGGGCGTGGCCGCCCCGCACGACCCGGAACCGGCGGACGCCGAAAGCACTGGGACCGGGGAGGGCTCCGGAGCCGGGAAGAGCGCCGTACCGCTGCCTCTCTCCCCGCCCGACAGCGCGGCGTGGGGCCCGGCGCAGCGGCGCCTCGGGGCGGACGAGGTCGCGCTGAGATGGGCGGCGTGGCGTGAGCGGTTCGAGGGCGCCGAGGATTCCGCCGCCGAGACACCCGCCGCTGACGGCCCCGCCGCCTCCGATGTCCCCGAGGGCAGCGGTACGCCGACGCCCTCGCATCCGGGGGTGGTGCGCGCGCTGGCCGAACTGCGCGCCTACGTGGCCGCCGGTACGGCGCCGCCGCTCGGCCGGGTACGGTCCGACTTCGCCCCGGACGAGGCGCGGACGCTGCGCGCAGACGGTCCCGGCTGGTCCTTCGTGGCCAGGACCGACGACATGGCGTTCGTTCTGCTGGACGAGGAGCCGGGCGAGGTGCTGCCCGTCGGGCGCGGCCCCGAACTGCCCGGGCTGCTCAAGGCGCTCGACGAGATCGCCGTACGCCCGGCCTGAGGCGGGCACGGCGCCCCGCGGTGCCACGGAGCCGTGTCAGGCCGCCGTGTCACAGGGGCTTGCGGAAGAACCGGCTGTCCGGATGGTCGCGGTAGAGGCCGAAGCCCGTGGTCGGCACATAGCCGCTGGACTGGTAGAGCCCGACCGCCTCGGCCAGCAGATCACCGGTCTCCAGGACCATCCGCACCCGGCCCGCGCGTCGCGCGCTCTCCTCCAGCTCGGTCAGCATCCGGCGGGCCAGCCCGCGCCCACGCGCCTCGGGCACGACGAACATCCGCTTCAGCTCCGCGTCCCCGCCCTCGTACCCCTCGGCCACCGCGTCCTGGGCGCGCCAGCCACCGGAGGCGACCGGCGCCCCGTCCTGGTGGACGAGGAGAAACAGCCCCAGCGGCGGGTCGAAGTACGACGGGCGCAGCAGCGTCAGGTCGTCGTGGCCGAAGCGTTTCCGGTACTCCGCCTGCGCCTCGTCGCTGAGCTTGACGGCGTCGGGGTGGTCGAAGGCTATGGGGGTGATCTGCACAATCGAGGACCCTAAGGGCTGTGCGGCAGGAACCGGAAACCGTCTGCGGGGTGACGCGCACGCGCGGGACCCGAGAGCGCGTATCCGGGGCCCCGGACCACTCGCTCCGGTCCCGGGTCCCGGCGTACGCGCCACGGTCCGCCGCTCAGCGGCCCAGCTCCTTGCGGCTGATCCTGCGCAGCCTGCGGCGCTGCGACGGGTCCAGCATCAGATAGGCGGCTGTCGGCACACCTATCACCACCAGCAGCGAGAACCAGAATCCGATCAACGGCATCAGCAGAAGGCCAACGGCCACTCCCCCAATGGCGATCTTCGCGCTTGTCGACATCTCGACGCCTCCTTCGCGGCGTGGCCGCTTCCTGCTCACTGAACGCACGCGGTCGTCCGCCAGTTCCACTATGCGCCCGCGCGCAGCGGTTCGCCGACCTCGTGCAGGTGGTTGAGCGCCTGGCGGTACGACTCGATCAGTCCGGTCTCGGTGTACGGGATCCCCAGCGCCCGGCAGTGCGCGCGGACCAGCGGCTGCGCGAGCCGCAGGTGGGGGCGGGGCATGCTGGGGAAGAGGTGGTGCTCGATCTGGTAGTTCAGCCCGCCGAGGAACCAGTCGGTGACCGGGCCTCCTCGGACGTTGCGCGAGGTGAGGACCTGACGGCGCAGGTGGCCCCGGTCCGCGCGGTTCTCCGGGTCGGGCATCTCCATGCCCTTGTGGTTGGGCGCGAAGGACATGCCGAGATGCAGTCCGTGCAGCATCTGGTGGATCACGGCGAAGGCGACGGCCTGTCCGACGGTGAGCGTGGTCAGCAGCAGCGTGAGGTAGCCGACGACATGGGCCAGGAGCAGCAGGCCCTCCGTCGCCCGGCGCCGGGCCGGCATGCGGTCCTCGCCTCGTGCGAGGACCGCCTGGAAGCCGTAGACCTTGAGGGCTATGCCCTCCAGCGTGGTCAGCGGGAAGAAGAGCCAGGCCTGGTGGCGGGTGAGCCGGGCACGCAGCCCCGAGCGTCCCTCGGTCTGGTGCTGGGTGAAGACGAGGATGTCGGCGGCGACGTCGGGGTCCTTGTCGATGTGGTTGGGATTGGCGTGGTGCCGGTTGTGCTTTTCGTTCCACCATTCCTGGCTCATGCCGAGGAGCAGGTTGGCGTGCACGAGCTGGATCAGCCGGCTTCTCGCCCGGCGGGCGGTGATCTGGGAGTGCCCGGCGTCGTGGGCGACGAACGCCAACCGCCCGGAGAGGAGGGCCAGCGGCGGCGCCAGGAGCAGCGCCCACCAGGAGGGGCCGACGAGGACCAGCGCGGCGACGATCACGGCCAGGAGGAGGAGATTGACGGTGATGCCCCGGGCGTACCAGCCGGCGCGACGTTCCAGGAGCCCCTGTTCCCTCACCGTCCGCAGGAGGGGGGCGAAGTCACTGCCGGCCGCGCGGGGCGCGGGGGCGGGTAGCGGCTGCGCGACGGGGGCTGCGGCGGTTCGGGGCATGTCGGTCTCCGGTCTGTCGGCCGAGATGGGTACGGGAGGGCACGGGAGGGGGCGCGAAAGGGGAGGGTTGGGGCGGCGAGGACGTGACCGAGCGGCGCAGGACTTCGCGCGCACCCCGCTTGACCTCCTGAAACGTACAGTGCCGCGACCTGTAAGGACCATGGCGCCACCCCCCGGAAGGGGTAGGGGGCTGGCGGGAGGTGAGGGTGTTGTCAGCTACACCCGCCCGACCGGCGGAGTGGTCCACGTCATAACAGGAGCGGCTCCACGTCATGGCGCGTGTGGGGTACCCTCAGCGGCTCCGACCCGCAGTAGTCAAACTTGAGGAATGCGTCTTCGCTGTGCACAGGCTTCCCGCGGCAACGCTCTCCCGGACCACCGAACTCGCCCGCTGTTCCGCCGTCTTCCTCCCCTCGGATCCGGCCCGCGCCGGCCGGATCGCCTACTGGCACGCCGACGGCGCGGCGCCGCCGTCCGCGCCGGGCTCCCTGGAGGAACTGACCGTCGTCGACACCGAGGGCCGCCTCCTCACGGTCAGGGCGCTGCTGGTGCCGGTCGCCGACGCGCTCCCCTCACTGACCCGTGGCCGCGCCGCACCCGAGGCCTCGCCGTCGGCGGCGTTCTGGGGCACGGCCGCCCTGTTCGCCCTGCGACTCGTCGCCCGCGGACTGCTGTTGCCCGGTCTCACCGGTACGGATCACGACGGCTGGCGGGCCGGTCCGCTCACCGCGCGGGACAGGGAGCACGTACAGGCGCTCGCGGCGTCGATGCCGCCGACCGCGCATGCCGTCCCCCTCCTCACCCCGGCCGTCGCCGCCGCCCGTACTACCGCGCCGGCTCCCGAGGCGCTTCTTCTTCCCGCGCGGGAGGGGCTGTTGAGGGACTTCCTCGACGCGGTCGCCGACACGCTGCCGCGGACCCCCGCCGCGTCGGTCCTCGCCGGGGGTCCCGCCTTCGCCGCCACCGCCGCGACGCCGCCGGGCCGCTTTCCCGAACTGCGCGGCTGGGCCGCCGATGTGGCCGCCGGGCACGACGCGGGTGTACGGCTCTCGCTCCGCGTCGAGCTGTCCGGCCTGCCCGCTCCCGCCGAGCTCCCCGCTCCCGCCGGCTCCGCCGGAGCGCCGACCGCCGCAAGTGACCTGGCCGCCGGGGCCGTCTTCCGTGCCGTGCTCCAGATGCACAGCGTCAGCGACCCCGCGGTCGTCGCCGACGCCGCCGACGTGTGGTCCGGCGCCGCGGGTACGGGCTTCGCCCCGCGCGCCCGGATGGACGCCCTGCTCGCCCTGCGCCGCGCCGCCCGCGCCTGGCCGTCGCTCACCCCGCTGCTCTCCGGGGCCGCGCCCGACGCCGTCGACCTCGCCGACGAGGAGGTCACCGAGCTGCTGGGCGAGGCGTCCGGGGCGCTCGCCGCGACCGGCGTCCAGGTGCACTGGCCCAAGGAACTGGCCCGCAGCCTCACCGCGCGCGCCGTGATCGGCCCGTACGACGACGCCACCGGGCCCGCCGACGGGCCGAACCCGAAGGAGGGATACGAGAGAGGGGACAACGAGCTGTCCTCCTTTCTCTCCGCCGACGCGCTGCTCGCCTTCGACTGGCACTTCGCGCTGGGCGATCAGCGGATCGGCCGGGCCGAGCTGGACCGGCTCGCCGAGGCGAGCCGCCCCCTCGTACGGCTGCGCGACCAGTGGGTGCTCATCGACCCGGCGGAGATCCGGCGGGCCCGGGAGAGCCAGGACCGCAAACTCACCCCGGTCGACGCGCTCGAAGCCGTACTGACCGGCTCCACTGAGGTCGCGGGCCGCCGCGTCGAGGTGCAGGCGGCGGGATGGCTCGCGGCGCTCCGCGACCGGATCGCCGATCCCGCCGGCGTGGAGCCCGCGATCGGGCAGCCGGCGGCGCTCGCCGCGACCCTGCGCGACTACCAGGTGCGCGGGCTCGACTGGCTGCACCGCATGACCTCACTCGGTCTCGGCGGCTGTCTCGCCGACGACATGGGCCTCGGCAAGACCATCACCCTCATCGCCCTCCATCTGCACCGGCAGACCGACCCGTCGGCCGCCGGGCCCACCCTGGTCGTCTGTCCGGCCTCGCTGATGGGCAACTGGCAGCGCGAGATCGAACGGTTCGCGCCCGGCACGCCCGTACGCCGCTTCCACGGCGCCACCCGCTCCCTGGACGCTCCGGCCGACGGGGAGTTCGTCCTCACGACGTACGGCACGATGCGGCTGGACGCGGAGCGGCTCGCCGGGACGGACTGGGGTCTGGTCGTCGCGGACGAGGCGCAGCACGTCAAGAACCCGTACTCGGCGACGGCCAAGCAGCTCCGCGTCCTCGGCGGCCGGGCCAGGGTCGCGCTCTCGGGCACCCCCGTGGAGAACAACCTCTCCGAGCTGTGGGCGATCCTCGACTGGACGACGCCGGGGCTGCTCGGCCGCCTCGGCACCTTCCGTACCCGTTACGCACGCTCCGTCGAGAGCGGCGACGATCCGGCGGCGGCCGAGCGGCTGGCGGCGCTGGTCCGCCCGTTCCTGCTGCGCCGCCGCAAGTCCGACCCGGGCATCGCGCCCGAGCTGCCGCCCAAGACCGAGACCGACCGGGCGGTCTCTCTGACCGCGGAGCAGACCGGACTGTACGAGGCGGTCGTACGGGAGACGCTCGCGGCGATCTCGGCGGCGGACGGCATGGAGCGGCGCGGTCTGATCGTCGCCCTGCTGACCTCGCTCAAACAGATCTGCAACCACCCGGCGCAGTATCTGAAGGAGGAACGGCCGCGCCTCGCGGACCGCTCGGGAAAGCTGGAGCTGCTGGACGAACTGCTCGACACGATCCTCGCGGAGGGCGCGAGCGTCCTGGTCTTCACCCAGTACGTGCGGATGGCGCGGCTGCTGGAGTCCCATCTCGCGGCGCGCGGCGTGCCGACCCAGTTCCTACACGGCGGTACTCCGGTCCCGGAGCGCGAGGCGATGGTGGACCGCTTCCAGAACGGCGAGGTCCCGGTGTTCCTGCTCTCTCTGAAGGCGGCGGGCACGGGGCTCAATCTGACCCGCGCCGAACATGTGGTGCACTTCGACCGCTGGTGGAACCCGGCCGTCGAGGCGCAGGCGACGGACCGTGCGTACCGCATCGGCCAGCACCGGCCCGTACAGGTCCACCGGATGATCGCCGAGGGCACGATCGAGGACCGCATCGCGGACATGCTCGCCCGCAAGCAGCGGCTGGCGGACGCGGTACTGGGCTCCGGTGAGGCCGCGCTGACCGAACTGACCGACGCCGAGCTGGCGGACCTGGTGGAGCTGCGAGGGGGCGCCCGATGACGAACGGTACGGAGAACGGCGGCATGGACGATCACGGGCGCGGGAGCGAGCACGACACCGGACGGACGTTCGCCGCGCTGCCCCCGGCCCATGGCCGCGGCTTCGCCGGGACCTGGTGGGGCAGGGCCTGGCTGAAGGCGCTGGAGGACACCGCCCTCGACGGCGAACAGCTGAGGAAGGGGCGGAAGATGGCCCGCGAGGGCGCCGTCGGAGCGGTCTCCGTACGGCCGGGCCGGATCACCGCGGTCGTCAGGGACCGGGACGGCACCGCGCAGCGCAGCGATGTCCTGTTGCAGCGGCTGGGCGAGGAGGAGTGGGACCGCTTCCTGGACATGGCGGTCGACCGGGCCGGCCACATCGCGGCGCTGCTGGACCGGGAGATGCCGCCGCACCTGCTGGAGGACGCGGCGGACGTCGGCATCGAGCTGCTGCCCGGCATCGGCGATCTGGAGCCGGAGTGCGGCTGCGAGGCGTGGGACCACTGTCCGCACTCCGTGGCGCTCTGCCACCAGGTGGCCAGGCTGCTGGACCAGGACCCGTTCGTGCTGCTGCTGATGCGCGGCAGGAGCGAGCGCGGGCTGCTCGACGAGCTTCAGGTACGGAGTGTCGCGCGGGCCGCCCGGACCCGGCAGGACGGGGAGGCGGGCGGCGGAGCGGAGTCGGAGTCCGGCGGGCCCGACGGGGTGTCCGCCGTGGCGGCCTTCGCGGCGGGCGGCCTCGTACCGCCGCCGCCCGCTCCCCCGGCGCCGCCGCCCGAGCCGGGGCAGCCGCCGTCCCTCGACACGGAGGCCGCACCGCCCGAGGGGATCGACGCCGACGCACTGGAGTTCCTGGCCGCCGACGCGGCGGCCCGCGCGCTGCGGCTGCTCGGCGAGGCGCTGGCGCCGGACCACCACGAGTCGCAGCCGGAGGAGGAGCTGACACCGGGCCAGGACGGGGTACGGCTCGCCGCCGCGCACGGGGGCGAGCGGTTCGCGGCGCGGCTGGCCTCCGGCACCGGCCGGCGGCGGGCGGAGCTGGATCTCGCGGTGCGGGCCTGGCGGTACGGCGGCGCCGCGGCTCTCGCCGTACTGGAGGAGGAGTGGGTCCCGGAGCCCGAGGCGCTCGCCCGCGCCGGGGCCGCGCTCGGCGCGGCGTGGGAGGGCGGGGACCGGCCGGGGCTGCGCGCCGCCGGCCGGGGCCGCTGGACCGTGCCGGGCGCGGGGGTCCAGCTCCGGTACGGGCGGGACGGCCACTGGTGGCCGTACCGCAAGGAGGGGTCCCGCTGGGCCCCGGCGGGACCGGCGGACCACGACCCGGCGGCGGCGCTCGCCGGCCTCCTCGGATCACGGGAGACCCCGCCGCCCACGTCCGGGGCGCTCGGCGCCCGCTGAGGGACCCGCGCAGGAGGCTTGCCGCGCCGGGGCGGCCGGGCGACGATGGTCGGGTCCGGTGTGATCCGACCGGGGAGGGCGCGTTGACCGACACCTGGGTGGCTCTCGAAGCGGGCGCCGACCCTGCCGAGCGCCGTGGCGCGCTGGGCAGGGCGTACGAGTCGTTCGCGACCGCCGGCCGGGTGGACCGGCCCGTGCGGTCCGTGGTGGCGGCTTCCTGGCGGCGGTCGGCGCGGGCCCGGGTCAGCCCGGAGGGCACCGCGGCCGTCGAACTGTCGGACGACGAACTGGCCGCGCACCGGGACGGGCACCCGCTGGCCCGGGTGATGCCGCTCATCCGCGAGTTGACGGACGCGTACGCCGTGGACGGCGAGCACCTGATGGCGGTGTGCGACACGCACGGCCGGCTGCTCTGGGTCGAGGGCCACCCGGCGGCGCGGCGGCTCGCGGGCCGGATGAACTTCGTCCCCGGGGCGCGCTGGGCGGAGGGGGTGACCGGTACGAACGCGCCGGGCACGGCGCTCGCCGTCGACCGCCCCGTGCAGGTCTTCTCGGCCGAGCACTTCCAGCGGCCCGTGCATCCGTGGACCTGCGCGGCGGCGCCCGTCCACGATCCGCACAGCGGGCGGCTGCTGGGCGCGGTCGACATCACCGGCGGCGACCGGCTGGCCCACCCGCACAGCCTGGCGTTCGTCGGCGCGGTCGCGCGGGCCGCAGAGTCGCATCTCGCGCTGGTCGCGCCGCCGCCCGCCGCCGACTCCGTACGGCTCTCCTCACTGGGCCGGGACGAGGCGCTGCTCGTGGCGGGCGGCCACAAGCTCCGGCTCAGCAGGCGGCACAGCGAGATCCTGACGCTCCTCGCACACCGCCAGGAAGGCGTCGCCGGGGACGAGATGCTGGTGGAGCTGTACGAGGACGAGTCGGTCACCCCGGTCACGCTGCGCGCCGAACTCTCCCGGCTGCGCGCGCTGCTCGGCCCCGGGCTGCTGCGCTCCCGCCCGTACCGGCTGGCGGCGCGGGTCGACGCGGACTTCGACACGGTGGCCCGGCGGACCGCCTCGGGCGCCGTGACCGCGGCGATGAGCGCGTACGCCGGGCCGCTGCTGCCCGCCTCGCGGGCGCCCGCGGTCGTACGGCTGCGGGAGCGGCTGGCCGCCCAGGTGCGCGCGGCGCTGATCGCCCGCGGTGACCCGGGGCTGCTGGCGGACTGGGCGTACAGCCCCTGGGGCGAGGACGACCTGGCCGTGTGGCGGGCGCTGGCCGCCGTGCTCCCCGTACCGCAGCGTCCCGCCGCGCTGGCGCGTGTCCGGGAACTCGACGCGTGGCAGCGGGCCTGACGGGACGTCGGGCCGCCCTGTAGCCCATCCCCGCAGGCGAAACCGGGCATATCTCCTTACTGTCGGTGGAGAAAGCGCCCCGGTGCGCGGTCGGCCGGACCCGCCGGACCGCCCCGGGCGCCTCATCGCGACCGGAGGAGCCCGCATGCCGGAGCTGTTCATCGGCGGCACCTGGACCGCTGCCGTCGGCGGGCAGGTGCGCGAGATCCGCTGCCCCGCGGACGGCACCCTGGTCGGCACGGTCGACGAGGCCGGCCCGCCGGACACCACCGCGGCCATCGCGGCGGCCCGCGAGGCCTTCGACAGCGGCCCCTGGCCCACGACCCCGGCCGCCGAACGGGGCAGACTGCTGCTGCGCGTCGCCGACCTGCTGGAACGCGACAAGTCGGTGCTCGCCCGAGCCGAGTCCCTGGACACGGGGAAGCGGCTGGTGGAGAGCGAGTACGACATGGACGACATCGCCAACTGCTTCCGCTACTTCGGCCATCTGACGGCCGCGGGCGGCACGGGCCGGATCGTCGACACCGGGGATCCGGCCGTGGACAGCCGGGTGGTGCACGAACCGGTCGGGGTGTGCGCGCTGATCACACCGTGGAACTATCCGCTGCTCCAGACCTCCTGGAAGGTCGCCCCCGCGCTCGGCGCCGGCAACACCTTTGTTCTCAAGCCCAGCGAACTGACCCCGCACACCGCCATCCTGCTGATGCGGCTGCTGGCCGAGGCCGGGCTGCCCGCCGGGGTCGCCAATCTGGTCCTGGGCGCCGGGCCGGCCGCGGGCGGGCCGCTCAGCACCGACCCGCGGGTCGACATGGTGTCCTTCACCGGCGGTCTGGTGACCGGACGGCACATCATGGCCGCCGCGGCGCCGACCGTGAAGAAGATCGCCCTGGAGCTGGGCGGCAAGAACCCGAACATCGTCTTCGCCGACGCCGACTACGAGGCCGCCGTCGACTACGCGCTGACGGCGATCTTCCTCCATTCGGGCCAGGTCTGCTCGGCCGGGGCGCGGCTGCTGGTCCAGGACGAGCTGCACGACGCGTTCGTGACGGACATGGTGGAGCGGGCGCGGGCGATCCCGCTCGGCGGCCCCTTCGACGAGCACGCCCGTACCGGACCGCTGATCTCCGCAGGGCACCGCGCCAAGGTCGAGGCGTATGTGGCGGCCGGGCTCGCGGAGGGCGCGGTGCTGCGCTGCGGCGGCGCGCGCCCCGACGACCCGGCGCTGCGCGACGGCTTCTACTACCTGCCGACCGTGCTCGACGAGTGCGCGCCGGGGATGTCGGTCGTACGCGACGAGTCGTTCGGCCCGGTCCTCACCGTCGAGCGGTTCCGCGACGAGGAGGAGGCGGTCGCCCTCGCCAACGACACCGTCTACGGGCTGGCCGGGGCCGTCTGGTCGCAGGACGTGGGCCGGACGCACCGGGTCGCGGCGCGGCTGCGCGCCGGCACCGTATGGATCAACGACTTCCAGCCGTACGTCCCGCAGGCGGAGTGGGGCGGGATGAAGCAGTCCGGCTTCGGCCGTGAGCTGGGCCCCGCGGGGCTGGCCGAGTACCAGGAGGCCAAGCACGTGTGGCGCAATCTCTCCCCGAAGCCGCTGGGGTGGTTCGAATGAGCACCGGGCCGGGGCAGGATCCGCCGGAGCCCGCGGAACCTGCGCCCGGCGAGAACCCTGCGGCCGACCGGACCCAGAGCCAGGACGACGACGACTCGCTCAAGGCGTTCGGGTACAAGCCGGAGCTGAAGCGCACGCTGGGCAACTTCCACACCTTCGCGGCCGGGATCAGCTACATCTCGATCCTGACGGGGACGTTCCAGCTCTTCTACTTCGGGGTCAAGTTCGCCGGCCCCGCCTACTGGTGGTCGTGGCCGATGGTCTTCCTCGGCCAGCTCATGGTGGCCCTGTGCTTCTGCGAGCTGGCCGCGCGCTACCCGGTGGCCGGTTCGATCTACAACTGGTCGAAGAAACTGGGCGGGCCGCATCTCGGCTGGCTGGGCGGGTGGATGATGACGACGGCCACCATGGTCTCGCTCGCCGCGGTGGCCCTCGCGTACCAGATCACGCTGCCGCAGATCTCCAGCGTGTTCCAGGTCGTCGGGAACGGCACCGGGCCGACCGACGCGGCGGCGAACGCCGTACTGCTCGGCACGGTCCTGATCGTCTTCACCACGCTCGTCAACGCTTTCGGCGTCAAGCTGATGGCCCAGATCAACTCCGCCGGGGTGATGATCGAGCTGATCGCCGCCATCGTGCTGATCGGACTGCTGGCGGCCCACATCACCCGCGGCCCCAGCGCGATCGTCCAGACCAACGGCTACGGCGCCGGCGACTCGCTCGGCTACTTGGGCGCCTTCCTGACGGCCTCGCTCGCCTCCGCGTACGTGATGTACGGATTCGACACGGCGTCGTCGCTGGGCGAGGAGTCGCTCAACCCCAGCCGCAACGCGCCACGGGCGATCCTGCGGGCCCTGATCGCGTCGTTCCTCATCGGCGGGCTGATCCTGCTGTTCGCCCTGCTCGCCGTGCCGGATCTGCACTCCCCGAGCCTGTCCGTGGACGGGCTCCAGTACGTGGTGCTCTCCACACTCGGCCCCACCGTCGGACAGATCGTGCTGTGGTGCGTGGTCGTCGCCATCACTGTGTGCGCGCTGGCGGTGCACGCCGCCGGCATCCGGCTCGCGTTCGCGATGGCCCGGGACAACGGTCTGCCCGCGTCCTCGTGGATCGCCCGGGTCAGCCCGCGGTTCGGGACGCCGGTGGTGCCCGCGGTCTTCATCGGGATCGTCGCCATCATCATCCTGGTGATCAACATCAATCAGCCGCAGATCTTCTCGGTGATCACCAGCATCGCGATCATCATGATCTACGTGGCCTATCTGATGGTCACCGTCCCCATGCTGATCCGGCGGCTGCGCGGTACGTGGCAGGCGTCCGAGGGCCACTTCTCGCTCGGCAGGCTCGGACTGCCGGTCAATGTCCTCGCCGTGCTGTGGGGCACGGCCATGTCGCTCAACCTGGCCTGGCCGCGGCCCGAGGTCTACAACGCGACCGGTCCGCACCACTGGTACCTGCAATGGGGCGCGTTCCTCTTCGTCGGCATCGTCGCGATCGGCGGCTTCGCCACCTACTGGTTCTTCCTGCGCAAGCACACCGGCGTACTCGAAGCACACCGGTCCGCCTGACCACACCCGTCCCCCGTCCGAGCCTGGAGCGGCGATGTCCCCGGAGAACCCTGCGCACACGTTCGACTATGTGGTGGTCGGCGGCGGTACGGCGGGAGCCGTCGTCGCCGCCCGGCTGACCGAGGACCCGGACGTCACCGTCTGCGTCGTGGAGGCGGGCCCCTCGGACGTCGGCGACGACAGCGTCCTGCGGCTCGACCGGTGGATGGCACTGCTGGAGTCCGGCTACGACTGGGACTATCCGGTGGAACCACAGGAGAACGGCAACAGTTTCCTGCGGCACGCCCGCGCCAAGGTGCTCGGTGGCTGCTCCTCGCACAACTCGTGCATCGCCTTCTGGGCGCCCGCCGAGGACCTCGACGAGTGGGGCGCCCTGGGCTGTACGGGATGGAGCGCGGCGGAGTGCTTCCCCCTCTACCGGCGGCTGGAGACCAACGACGCGCCCGGCGACCACCACGGCCGCTCGGGCCCGGTCACCATCCGCACCGTCCCGCCGAACGACCCGTGCGGCAGCGCGCTGCTGGAGGCGTGCGCGGCGGCGGGCATCCCCGTCACCCCGTTCAACACCGGCGCCACGGTGGTGCGCGGCGCGCACTGGTTCCAGATCAACGCGCGGGAGGACGGTACGCGCTCCTCCGCGTCGGTCTCGTATTTGCACCCCCTGATCGGCCGACGGCCGAATCTGGAGATCAGGACCGGACTCACGGCCGGACGGCTGACGTTCGACGAGACCCGGCGCTGCACGGGCGTCGAGTACCTGGAGCCCGACACCGTCCACACCGGAGCGGTGACCGCGCGGCGCGAGGTGATCGTGTGCTGCGGGGCGATCGACTCGCCGAAGCTGCTGATGCTGTCGGGCATCGGCCCGGCCGGGCATCTGCGCGACACCGGCGTGGACGTACGGGTGGACTCCCCGGGCGTCGGTTCGCACCTCCAGGACCATCCGGAGGGCGTGATCATGTGGGAGGCGAAGCAGCCCATGGTCACCTCGTCCACCCAGTGGTGGGAGATCGGCATCTTCGCGGACACCGAACCGGGACTCGACCGGCCGGATCTGATGTTCCACTACGGCTCCGTGCCGTTCGACATGAACACCTTCCGGCGCGGCTATCCGACCTCGGACAACGCCTTCTGCCTCACACCGAACGTGACACGGGCGCGCTCCCGGGGCACGGTCCGTCTCCGTACCCGCGACTTCCGGGACAAGCCCGAGGTCGACCCGCGCTACTTCACCCACGAGCACGACATCCGGGTGATGACACACGGGCTCCGTCTCGCCCGGGAGATCACCGCCCAGCCGCCGATGTCCGACTGGACCGGCGCCGAGCTGGCGCCGGGTCCTGGCGCGCGCACCGACGAGGAGCTGTTCGCGTACATCCGCGACACCCACAACACCGTCTACCACCCGGCGGGCACGGTACGGATGGGCCCGCCCGGCGACCCGGACTCGCCGTTGGATCCGGCTCTGCGGGTCAAGGGGGTGAGCGGGCTGCGGGTGGCGGACGCGTCCGTGATGCCGTTCCTGCCGGCCGTCAATCCGTGTATCACCACGATGATGATCGGCGAGAAATGCGCAGACCTGATCAAGAGCGACCAAACCGTCTCCCGGTGACCACGGCTGCGGCAACCTGCTTGCAACGTACGAGTCCCTAGCGTGCACCAGTGGCGTCGTCCAACGGCGGGCGGCGCCGGACATCCGGGAGGCCACAGAGATGACCCGTTACGCAGCGCCCGGCAGCGAGGGCGCCATCGTCTCGTACGAGTCCCGCTACGACCACTGGATCGGCGGCGAGTACGTCCCGCCGGCCCGGGGCCAGTACTTCGAGAACCCCAGCCCGGTGAACGGGCGGCCGTTCACCGAGATCGCCCGGGGCACCGCAGACGACGTCGAACGCGCACTGGACGCGGCGCACGGCGCGGCCCCCGGCTGGGCCAGGACCTCCGCGGCGGACCGGGCCGGCGTGCTGAACCGGATCGCCGACCGGATGGAGGCGCACCTGGAGGAGCTGGCCGTCGCGGAGAGCTGGGAGAACGGCAAGCCGGTACGGGAGACCCTCGCCGCCGACATCCCGCTCGCCATCGACCACTTCCGCTACTTCGCGGGGGCGCTGCGCGGCCAGGAGGGCACACTCAGCGAGCTCGACGACGACACCGTCGCGTACCACTTCCATGAACCGCTCGGTGTCGTGGCACAGATCATCCCGTGGAACTTCCCCATCCTGATGGCGACATGGAAGCTGGCGCCTGCCCTGGCCGCCGGAAACGCCGTGGTGATCAAACCCGCCGAGCAGACCCCGGCCTCGATCCACCTCTGGATGAGCCTGGTCGCCGACCTGCTGCCGCCGGGTGTCGTCAACATCGTCAACGGCTTCGGGGTCGAGGCGGGCAAGCCGCTGGCGTCCAGTCCGCGCGTGGCGAAGGTCGCGTTCACCGGGGAGACCACGACCGGGCGGCTGATCATGCAGTACGCCTCGGAGAACATCAAGCCGGTCACCCTGGAACTCGGCGGCAAGAGCCCGAACCTCTTCTTCGACGACGTCTGGGCCGCCGACGACGACTTCCGCGACAAGGCGCTCGAAGGCTTCACGATGTTCGCCCTCAACCAGGGCGAGGTGTGCACCTGCCCGTCACGGGCCCTGATCCAGGACGGGCACTACAGCGAGTTCCTGGCGGCGGGGATCGCCCGCACGGAGGCGATCGTGCCGGGCCACCCGCTGGACACGGACACGATGATCGGCGCCCAGGCGTCCAACGATCAACTGGAGAAGATCCTCTCGTACCTGGACATCGGCCGGCAGGAGGGCGCAAAGGTCCTGACGGGCGGTGAGCGGATCGACTACGACGGCGAACTGGCCGGCGGCTACTACGTCCAGCCCACGATCTTCGAGGGCCACAACCGCATGCGGATCTTCCAGGAGGAGATCTTCGGCCCCGTCCTCGCGGTGACCTCGTTCAGCGACTTCGACGACGCGATCAAAACGGCCAACGACACCCTGTACGGCCTCGGCGCGGGCGTCTGGACCCGGGACATGAACACGGCGTACCGCGCGGGCCGCTCGATCCAGGCGGGCCGCGTCTGGACGAACTGCTACCACGCCTACCCGGCACACGCCGCGTTCGGCGGCTACAAGCAGTCCGGCATCGGCCGGGAGAACCACCGGATGATGCTGGACCACTACCAGCAGACGAAGAACCTCTTGGTCTCGTACTCGCCGAAGAAGCTGGGCCTCTTCTAGGGGTGTGGAAAAGGGCGCCTGAACAGGGCAGTTGCCCGTCAGGCGCCCTTCATGGCCCGCAGTTGAGAAGCGAGCCGAAATGCGACCCTGCTCCCGATATCTCCCACCGGTATCCCACCTCTGACCAGCTGTTCCGGGGCATTTCCGGGCCAAGGTCCCGCTCACGCTCCCTCGGCACCGCCCGTCGGCTCCTCCCACCGCCGCATCGACTCCCTCAATGAGGTTGTCACTGAGGTTGAACTCGTGGAGTCGTAGGGGCTGACGATTGGCCGTCCGCTGCGGTATTACCGGGGCATTCGGTATCCACAAGGGGGCGGCCTCAGTGGAGGCAGAGCTGGCCAAGGGGCCGGCAGCGCACGGCTGGGAAGACCAGCGCTGGACCCTGAGCCGTGTGAAGACGGTGATCGGTCGGCGCTTCCACCTGACCTGCACGGTCCAGGGCGTGCGCAAGCTGCTGGTGCGAAACGGCTGGTCCTGCCAGGTCCACGACCTGCTCGACCAGAGGGCGGGCCTGCTCGAATGGGCCGCCGCCTCCAGCTGGCGCTGAACACCGTCAAGCGCTATGCCCGGGCCGACCAGCCCGAACGGATGCTCCGCGTCCCCAGATACCGGGCCGGCCTCGTCGACCCCTACGGCGAACACCTGCGCAAAACGCCGGGCCGAAGACACCGGCGCCCCCGTCCTGCACCTCTTCGAAGAGATCAAGGCCCTCGGGTTCACGGGCTGTCTCAATCTCCTGCACCAAGGCCGCGCGGACGCCGACCGCAGCCACATCTCCCCGCGCCGACTGACCCGGATGCCGCTCAGCAGGCCAGAAAACCTCAAAGCCGAACATCACGACCTCCTGGCCCAGCTCGTCGCCGCCTGCCCCGAAATGACCCAACTGGTCGCCCACATCCGGGCCTTCGCCCAACTCCTGCTGTCCGCCCAAGAAAACGCCGACGCGTTTGAGCCCTGGATCGCCCAGGTTCGCACGGCCGATCTGCCCATCTGCACGCTTTCACTCAGGGTTTGGAGCGAGACCACGACGCCGTCATCGCCGGTCTCACCTTCCCGTACGGCAGCGGACCCACCGAAGGCGTCAACACGAAGACCAAGCTGATCGCGCGGCAGATGTACGGCGGAGCAGGCTTCACCCTCCTCCGCCACCGCATCCTCCTCGGATAGCGTCACCCTCCGCCACCACCGAATGTGAGACAGAGCCGGTGCCTTCCGGTGCCGGCTCGGAGAGCATCCGCAAGTTGTACGTGATGTCGTCGAGGAGGATGCGGTGTTGCCGAGGGGGCGGCCATGTCGGCGGCGAGGTCTTCGAGAGCTTGGCGCTTGGCTGCGTCGCTGGTGTTGATGCCGCCGTCGTCCCGGACGCGGAGGTGAACATCGGTCTTGACGGGCCGGAGACGGTAGCGTGAACTTCTGGCGGCGGCTGAGCCGACCATGAAGACGTTTTCAGAGGGGTATGCGTCTTTACCTCCGGGACGTGCACGCAACCCGGAACAGTGTTTCCGCCGGGTCCCGATCATTTGGCGGTTCAAGCCTGACGGGCTGAGAGCGACTTACGGAGTGGGCATGTTCCAGTACGGCAAACGGCAAGGTGAACCCACTACTCCAGAGAGCCGGCCAAGTCAGCCGCGTCAGCCCGATTCAGCGCAACAGCGGCTGCAGTTCCTGCAGAGCACCATCGGGAATGCCGCAGTCGGCAGCATGATCGAGCAATCCCACCCGGTGGTACAGCGGGCCAGGATCGACGACCCGGCAGGGAAATGGCATGCACATCAGACCCCTGGGCGAGCCGATGGAAGTACGGTCCTGAGTGGCCATGGAAAGTACGAAGAATCCGAAGGCGCCGGCACCATCACCGTTCCCGACGGAACGACCGTGCACTTCTACACCCCACATTACCTTCCCCTCAGCGACGAGCTGGGCGGGCAGGTCGAGCGAGGCGAGGTAGGCCCGTCCACAACCCCGGGCTCGGGCCGGGGCCAGGGCAACGATCGGGACGTCACGCTGGAGGAGGAGACCAACAGCCGAGAGCCCACGATTCCGCCCGAGAGCGCCAAGCGGACCTACGGCCCCGGCGACACGATGCCCGACTACACCCTTTATCACCCGAAGGGTCTGCAAATCCACGGGAATCCGGTCCAGTTGCGTCGCCGCAAGGGCCCCTATGACTTTCGCGGCACGTACGTCGTCGGACTCCGCAATCAGGGCCCTGCGATCATCAGCGAGCTCCAGGAGCTGGGCATCGTCGCACCCAGCAGGACCGTGACGGTCGAGGAATCGGTCCGGCTGTCGAAACTCCTCCAGCCCGGCATGGGGGCAGTGCACTTCGCTGCCTGCCGTACCGCGATCTGATCGGCCTTCGCCGCGCCGGCCCGCTCGTGCCGCAGAGGTCTCGTTGGCCGTCGTGGCGTACGGCGGGCTTGTCGCGTAAGAGAACACGGCTTCCGCAGAGGCCGAACGAGGGGCCGTCACATCCTTCCGCCCCGGAGACCACTCCGACTGACACTACGGCGCCCCGGCCGCCAACTGCCCCTCACAAAAAGCCGGATCAGTCGTCTACTGGCCCCTGTCTCACATTCGGTGGTGGCGGAGGGTGACGCTATCCGAGGAGGATGCGGTGGCGGAGGAGGGTGAAGCCTGCTCCGCCGTACATCTGCCGCGCGATCAGCTTGGTCTTCGTGTTGACGCCTTCGGTGGGTCCGCTGCCGTACGGGAAGGTGAGACCGGCGATGACGGCGTCGTGGTCTCGCTCCAAACCCTGAGTGAAAGCGTGCAGATGGGCAGATCGGCCGTGCGAACCTGGGCGATCCAGGGCTCAAACGCGTCGGCGTTTTCTTGGGCGGGCAGCAGGAGTTGGGCGAAGGCCCGGATGTGGGCGACCAGTTGGGTCATTTCGGGGCAGGCGGCGACGAGCTGGGCCAGGAGGGGCCCCGGTTCACGCGGTGATGGATTGCCGGGAGCATCGGTCGTGGCGAACAGGTTGGTGGGCAGCCTGCTCGTGCTGCGCGTGCAGCACGAGCGGACTGTGACTTCCCCGCGTTCGCGGTAGCGGGGTCCGCCCGGCAGGGCTGGACTGTCTTCTGGTGCGTGGCGAGCGCGGCCGGTGCCCGGGCGGTGCGGTCATTCTGATGCGCGCTGCCCTGGTGGCGCGCAGCACAGTGGGGCAGCGGGGCTGGCTCGGCGGTGTGCACGGCGCCGGTAGCCGCGTGCCTCGCGCGAACTCGCCGTCCAGTCGGCGCCGCGGTCCAAACACGGCAGCCGCTGCCGTGCAGCGCGCGACATCACCCGCACCCGCCCGGACCTCGTCCTCGCCACCCTGACTAGGTGGCACACCGAAGGGGCGCACCACAACCGCCGAACTCGCCTTCATCACCCGCGAGCCGCTCAAGGCCCGCCTCAAGGCCGGCTGGGCACCCACCTACACCCTCCTCGGCTACGCCCCCCAAGCTGCTGCCAGCGTCAGCCCCCCTCCGCCTGCCCCGCACCGAGTACCAGCTCGGCGACGGCCTCACCTTCGAAGCTGGCCTCACCGCCCCCACCGACACCCCGGTACACGTCATGTACGTCCTGCCCCGCACCGACCCCGGCACCGGGGCCCGGGGAGAAAGTCGCCCACCTCACCCGGACCACCGTCAAAGCGGGCGCACCATTGCACCTAGCCAAGACCACCCCCTGAAGTTCACCGGCACCGCCGCCCTCACACCCGGGCAGCTGTCACCTCGCACTCCAGGTCAACGGCCGCCGCGACCGCCCAGCGCTGCCCCGCATCACCAACCGCCCGGCCTGAGCAGGACGGCCCCGCCGCTCGCAGAGCCTGGCGCCGTCAGGACCTGCACACCGACCACACGACCGCCTTGGGCCTGGATCAAGATCGTTTCCATTTTTCCTGTTCACCGAGGTTGTGCTCCCGGAGTACGGTCCGCGGCCGACCTCAGAACCGTACGGAGAACCCCGTGCGTGGTGTCCCGGCCAGTCCTGGCTATTCCTCCGGGTGAATCCAGGTCTGGGCGAGTTCCGCGACCCAGGTGGCCGCCGCGTCGGGAACGGGCGGAGGAGCGCCGACGACAACGAGTTCGGTGACGCCCGCCGCGTCGAGTGCGGGGAGATGGTCCGGGGTGCCGTCGCTCAGCGCTACGGCGACCGTGAGCTCGTCGAAAGCGCGACCGCGGCGGGCGCACTCGTCGGCGAGAACGGCGATACGCGCCGGAACGTCGGCCGCCGGGATGTTGAATCCGTACCAGCCGTCGGCGAGCATGACCGCCCGGCGCAAGGCGGCGTCGCTGTTGCCGCCGACCACGACCGGGAGCCGCCCGCCGCGCAGCGGCTTCGGGTTGACCCGGATCGCGTCGAAGCGGGCGAACTCCCCTGTGTAGGAGGCCGGGTCCTCGGCCCAGAGGGTGCGCATCGCGGCAAGGTACTCCTCGGTGCGCCGCCCGCGCCCGGCGAAGGGGACTCCGAGCGCTGCGAATTCCTCGGCCGACCAGCCGACCCCAACCCCGAGGCTGAACCGCCCGGCGGAGAGCACATCGAGTGTGGCGGCCTGTTTGGCGACCAGGACCGGGTTGTGCTCAGGCAGCAGGAGTACGCCGGTGGCGAGTTCGATCCGGCTGGTGACCGCCGCCGCGAAGGTCAGGGCAAGCAGCGGGTCCAGCCAGTCCGCGTCCGCGGGCACGGCGATCCGGCCGTCTGCGGAGTAGGGATAGCGAGAGGCGGGCGCGTCCACGAGCACCACGTGCTCGCCGCACCAGAGCCTCGCGAAGCCGTGGGTCTCCGCGGCTGTGGCCACCGCACGGATCACCTCGGGGCGGGCACCGTCACCGATACCGAGCGCGTGCAGTCCCACTCGCATCCTCCACCTCCGAGCGTCACCTTAAGCACGAAGCGCGGACGGCTCGGGAGACGTGGCCCGCCGCGCGCGGGCATTCCGTCCGGACGAGCGAAACCACCCGCCCCGGCCCGCGCCGCGATCACCTCCGGAGCCGGTGCCGGCGTTCCTCAAGGCCGGCGAAGGCTGGTCCCCGCCGCCGCGTCGGGAAGCAGGAGCGCGGTGTGTCCGTCAGGAGTTACAGGTGGCCAGCATTCCCGCGCCGGCCTGTGTGTACTCGAAGGCGTACGTGGCGCCCTCGGTGAGGGGCCGGTCCTTGACCCGGTTGGAGGTGCCGTCCTACTCGTAGCGGGTGGTGCGGCCGGTGTTGTCCTTGGCCGGGGAGACGCGGTGGTCGGCATCGCAGGAGAGGGAGATCCAGCGGCCGGAGGGACCGGTGATGCGAGTGATCTCGCCCTTCTTGCCGCTGAGCCGGGTCAGCTGGGTGGTGTAGCCGTGCCGGTCGCGTATTTCCTGCAAGGCGGCGTACTGAGGGGCACTCGCGGAGGTGGCCGAAGAAGGTATTGGCACGCCTCGGCCACAACTCTCCCTTGAGTCGCATTCCGCGCGGCGCTCACCCTGGTCACTGACTCCCGTTCACCAACACACGGGAGCGTTCAGCGTTCAGGGGAGGAAGTCCACACATGCGAAGACTCCAAGTCTTCTGGGCCGCGGCCGGAACGGCCGGACTGCTCGCGGTGACCGTCACCCCCGCGATGGCCGGCCCCGAGTCCCCGGTCACCACGTCGCGGGCCACGAGTACGCCAAGCCTCACCGGAGAGGGTGCCCCCCGCACCCAGACCGTCACCCTCATCACCGGCGACACCGTGTCGTTCACCGCCGGGCCGCAGGGCAGGTACGCCGTCGACGTCCGGCGCGGTAAGGGCCGCGAGGCCGCCACCTTCCTGTCCAGCGAGCGGAACGGCGAGATCAGCGTCCTCCCGGCGGACGCGATCCCGCTGGTACAGGCGGGCCGTCTCGACCCTGCCCTGTTCAATGTCAGCCAGTTGGTGAAACAGGGCTACGCGGACGCGAAGACCGGCGCCAACCCGGTGATCGTGACGTACGCGAAGGGCGCCGCGACCCCCGACGGGGCGCGCCGGACCCTCGCGCTGCCCGGCATCGGCGGCGCCGCGCTCAGCGTGAAGAAGTCGGCCTCCTTCTGGGCGGACGTCGCCCCGGCCCTCGGCACCGAGGGCACCGCGAAGGCCGCGAAACAGCTCGGCGGCGGCATCGAGAAGATCTGGCTGGACGCCAAGGTGGAGGCGTCCCTCGACGTCAGTGTCCCGCAGATCGGGGCGCCCGAGGTGTGGCGGTCCGGCTACGACGGCAAGGGCGTCAAGGTCGCCGTCCTGGACACCGGCGTGGACGCCGGCCACCCGGACCTCGCGGGGAGGATCGCCGGGTCGACGAGTTTCGTGCCCGCCGAGAGGGTGCAGGACGGCCACGGGCACGGCACCCACGTAGCCTCCACCATCGTCGGCTCGGGCGCGGCCTCGGACGGCAGGCGCAAGGGGGTGGCGTCAGGTGCGGAGCTGCTGGTCGGGAAGGTGCTGGGCAACGACGGCCGCGGCCAGACCTCCTGGATCCTCGAAGGCATGGAGTGGGCGGCGAAATCCGGCGCGAAGATCGTCTCCATGTCTCTGGGCGGCACGGCCTCGGGCCCCTCGGACGTGCTGAGTGAGACCGTCGACGCGCTGTCCGCGTCCACGGGCGCCCTCTTCGTGGTCGCGGCGGGCAACGCGGGACCGGGCGAGCAGACCGTGGGGACCCCGGGTATCGCCAACGCGGCGCTGACGGTGGGCGCGGTCGACAAGTCCGACAAGCTGGCCTCGTTCTCCAGCCGCGGACCGCGCCTCGGCGACTCCGCGGTGAAGCCGGAGATCACCGCACCGGGCGCGAGTATCACAGCGGCGCGCGCCTCCGGCACCACGATGGGCACCCCCGTCGACGACAACTACACGACGGCGAACGGGACCTCCATGGCGACCCCGCATGTCGCGGGCGCCGCCGCACTGGTCGCACAGGCACATCCGGACTGGACGGGCGAGCAGATCAAGGCGGATCTGGCGAGCACCGCCACGACCATGCCGGACGCCACCGTCTTCGAGCAGGGCGACGGCCGGGTCGATGCCCAACGCGCGGTGAAGCAGGGCGTCTTCGCGACGCCCACGCTGAGTTTCGGAACATTCGAGGACGGCGACGACGAGTTCGCCACCAAGGACATCGTGTTCACCAACTCCACGGGTAACGCGGCGAAGTTGAAGGTCTCCTCGACCCTCGCCGATGCCGCCCTGAGCGCGGACACCGTGACCGTCCCGGCGAAGGGCACCGCCACGATCGGGGTGACGGTAGACCCGGCCGCCGGGGCGACGGGCCGGTACACGGGCCACATCACGGCGAGCGCCGACAACATCCAGGTCACCACCGCCATCGGCTTCGAGAAGCTGCCGAAGACCTACGACCTGAAGGTCTCGCTGCTGAACCGCGGCGGAAACCCGTCCACCGCCGCGTCGCTCTTCATGCTGCAGGAGCTGAACGGGGCGTATCCGGACACGCACGGATTCCTCGGCAAGGGGACGACCTTCCAGGTCCCGGCCGGTACGTACTCGATGGCGTCGTGGATTCCGGATGTCGACGCGGCCGGGCTGGCCGTCGGCACATCGGTCGTCGGCGATCCCGAGATCAAGGTGGACGGAGACACGGAGGTCGTCCTCGACGCCCGCACGGCGGTGGAGATCAAGCCGAAGACCAAGGAGGACTCGGAGTTCCAGGGCTTCAGCACCAACTGGCACCGGGAGGGGCCTGGCAGCGCCTGGGGGCTGACCTACAGCCAGGGCTTCTGGACCGACCACATCTACGTCGCACCGACCCAGAAGGTCACCGAGGGCATGTTCGAGTTCTCCGCCAAGTTCCGTCTGTACGCGAAGGAGCTGACGGCGAGCGTCGCCAGCCCCGAGAAGTACCCGCTGCCCCTCGACTACACGCAGACGTACACCGGCTTCCCGGCGAAATTCGGAGGTGAGCACACCGTACGGGCGGTGGACGCGGGCAGCGGAACCGCGGCCGACTTCGAGGGACTCGACGTCAAGGGCAAGGTGGCGGTGGTCCGCGTGGCCACCGGGAAGAGGGCGGACGAGGCGCTGGCCAACGCGACTGCGGCCGGGGCCGGTTACGTCATCGCCTACCAGGACACGCCCGGGTACTGGATCGCCGCCGTGAACAGCACGACCATCCCGCTGATGATCGCCACCGGCGAGAACGGCGCGAGGCTCGGCGCCCTGCTGAAGAGCGGGAAAAAGGTCAAGCTGAAGCTGGACTCCACTCCGGTCAGCCCGTACGCGTACAGCGTGATGTTCCCGCAGACGGGCGCCGTCTCGGCCAACCAGACGTACCACCTCAACAGCTCCAACACGGTGAAGCAGAAGGTTCGCTACCACGGAGCCCAGGCCGGCCGGATCGGCAAGGACGCCGTGTACCGGTACCGTCCCTGGCAGGGGATCGACATCGGGACCACCAACGATGTGCAGCTCGGCACGGAACGCACCGAGTACTACAACGTCTCCGACACCCGGATCTGGCACGCCGTCTACCCGGACTCGCAGGCGAACCGTCCCCAGTGGGACTCCCTGGAGACCCATGACAAGGCGGGCAAGCTGCCCACCGAGGACTGGCTGCGCCAGGTCGTCCGCCCGGCGACCAGTGAGCAGTACGGCATCTCCCAGCGCACCGGCGACAAACTCACCTTCAGGATACCGGAGTTGAGCGACGCCACACCGGGGCACTACGGGTCCGTGGAGAACGTACAGGACACCGCGAAGGGCAAGCTGTACGCGGACGGACAGCTGGTCGGCGACACCACACTCGGCGGATCCGGCACCTTCGACGTCCCGGCGGCGAAGGTGCCGTACCGCCTCGTGCTCGACGCTCGGCGCACGGCCGACTGGGCCGCGTACTCCACCAGCACCCACACCGAATGGTCCTTCGCCTCGGCGCACACTGACCAGCAGACAGCGCTGCCGCTGCTCTCCGTCGACTACGACCTGGAGGGGCTCGACCTCCTCAACCGCGCCGAAGCGGGGCACACGTCGGAGCTCGGGCTCTCCGTCCGGAATCAGACGGCAGGCGTCACGGCCGGTGACCTGAAGGCCTGGGTCTCCTACGACGACGGCACGTCCTGGAAGAAGGTGAAGGTGAGGCACGGCAAGGCGGAGCTCAAGCACCCGAAGGGCGCCGAGTTCGTGTCGCTGCGCGTAGGGGCCACCGACCGGGAGGGCAACAAGGTCGACCAGACCGTGCTGCGGGCGTTCGGCCTGAAGTAGACACGGCGTTCGGCTTGAACTGAACGACGGCCCGGGGCGGTGCGAAGCCCCTTAATATAGATCCTCTACCGTGCCGGGCCATGGTGAACACGGCATACGACACAGACCTGCAGCACACGGCGGGACCGACCCCTGCCGCGAGCCCCTGGGCCGCGGTAGGGGTCTCCGCCCTCGATGAGCAGGTGTACCGGGCAGTCCTCCATCAGCCCGACGCCGGAGCGGCCGGCTGGGCGCTGCTCACGGGTGCCTCCCCGGCGCGAGTGCGCGAGGCCTGCGACCGACTGCTCGCGCTGGGGCTGGTCCAGCCGCCGGACTCCATGGGCGGGTTACGCGCAATCGACCCCCGGGTGGCGGTCCGCGCGCTGATCCGGCGGCGCGAGACGGAGTCCGATCTCCTCGCCTCCACCGCCGAGGAGATCGCCACCGCGTACGAGGCCGGGCTACTGCGCGAGGAGCCGGCGCGGCTGGTCGAGGTCGCCTCCGGCGAAGGTGCCATCGCGGCACGCCTCGAAGAGCTGTACGCGCGCGCCGAGCACGAGGTGTGCCTGTTCGACACACCGCCGTATCTCGCCCCGCCCGCCCCGCAGGCGGATCTCCAGGCCGATCTGCTCAGGCGCGGGATCGTCTCCCGCGGAATCTACTCGGCGACCGCCCTGGAAGATCCGAACGTCCTGTCCCGCACCTGGAAGATGGTGGAACTCGGCGAGCAGGCACGGGTGTTGCCGTCCGTACCCCTCAAGCTGCTGGTGGTCGACGGGTGTCGGGCGATGCTCCCGCTGACCACTTCCGCGGCGGGCGGCTACTGCGCCGTCGTGGTGTGGCACTCGGCGGTGACCGAGGCCCTGCAGAAGCTATTCGAGCTGGCGTGGCAGCAGGCGACACAGCTCGGCCGGGCAGCCGGTGACGGTGAACTCTCCGATGCGGAAAGGACGTTGATCCGGCTGCTGGCGGCCGGGATGAAGGACGAGGCGGTGGCCCGCCATCTGGGAGTGAGCCTCAGGACGCTGCGGCGGCGGGTGAGCGAGCTGCAGGAGAGACTGGGCGCGGCGAGCCGGTTCCAGTTGGGGGTGCGGGCCGCTCAGCGGGACTGGGTGTAACACGCGGAGGGGCCGCACCCCCGTCACTGTGGATGCGGCCCCCACCTGCCTGCCGGAAGCACTGCCCCACCATGGCATGCGGGCTCCACGAAACCCGGGTCGGCTCAGGCATCTGCGGGACGTCGGCCGCGTCCGTGGCCTTCTCCGCTACGGGCTGACCGGCCCCAGCGATGACCTCGGCCGGCTGGGTGGGCGACGATCGGGTGATGCGGCGATGGAGCCCGCTCACCCGGACCTCCGCGTTCCTCGTCCTCGACACTCCCCACCAGGCACCACCCGGCAAAGCCCTACTGGCCGGCGCTCTGGATCTGTTCGATCCTGGCGTTACGGATCAAGAATTTACCCGGTTCGCGGACCTGCTCGAACGCCTCGTTGTTCAGCAGTGCGCAGCTGCCCGACACCGAAGAGACCTGCACCGTAGTGGACTTGTCGTTGTCGAGGTTGGTGACGCGGAGCGTGGTACCGACGGGGAACTGATTGCTGGAGGCAGCCGGGGCACCCGCCTCGCCGGAAAGGGTGACAGTAGATCCGGCGCACACGACATCGCCTTCAGCGCTTCCGCCGGCGTTCCCAGCATCCCCGGTGTTCCCGGCACCTGCGGCGCTGCCCGCGTCCGCTCCGCTGCCCGCGTCCGCCTCGCCGCCCGGTTGCGCCCCTCCTCCCGGCGATGCCCCAGAACTCGCCTCATCGCCGGCATCGGCACCGCTACCGCCCTCGCCGACCTCGCAGTTGGACGCCGCCTGTTTCCGCTCGATCTCCTCGATGACGGCGACGCGGTTCGCGATCCGCGCCTCGGACAGCGCGTCCGGGGCGGCGCGCTGCGCGGCGATGAAGCTCTCGTTGTTGCCCAGGGCGGTGGCCAGCCCGTCGCAGACCACCGACGCCTGACTCGTACCGGTCATCGCCACCGCCGTACCGCCCACCAGCGCTGCCGCGCCGACCAGCAGGGAAATCGCCTTCTTACGGCTCAGGGTCTTCTTACGGGACACGTGTGGGGCTCCTGTCCCCGGCCGCGAAGGAACGGGGCCGGCTGGGTATCCGTGTGCCGTCACATACGAGGGATTCATCCATCCCACTCACCCGCCGCAAAAATAACTTCAGCCACACCAAGGTGAGTTCACCCAGACAGCAACACACCCGGAACAGCCTGGACGCAGTAGCAGCAATCGGCCTGATCCGGATGGCCGCTGCTCCGGACGACGAGGCATAGCCCCCGCGTCGCGCGGTATGCCAGACGGCTCGCGCGTCACGGGCACGGCAGGAGCCCGCCGGCACAACGAGCGTTGACACCCCGACGCAGCCGCCGGACGTACCGAGGGGATACACGCCCGCACAGGAAGTGGTCACGGGACATCGGCGTTGTCAGTGCCGCTCAGTGGAGTCCCACCGTGACCAGTAAATTACCGATGCATGCCGTGCAGGCCCTGCTCAGCGACGACGGTCGCGCTACGGTCCTTGCTCGCGCCGTAGCCGCGGCGAGCGAAAGCGAGCTGCACACAGCGTTCCTCCGCGCCTGTGAGTGGGACATCGCCGCGGGCATCCGCGACCGGCTGACGGCGCACCGCGATGACATCACCGCCATGAAACACGACGCGGAGCAGCGGGTTCGCACGCACTCCGGTTCGGTGCCGCATCGGGCTGCGCGGCACATCAACAAGGTCGCCGTAGATGCCGCTCGCACGCTCGCCCACGCCCTGCAAGGAGAAGTAGCGGAGGCCATCGCCGCAGTGCAGGAGGCCGCCCGCGTGCGATCGCTAGTCGCTCGCTGCGGCCAAGAGACCACGCTCACCCCGTCCGCGTCGCTTCCGGATGTTCATCGACCGTCTCCGCTTGAGACGCTCAGCGCACTCCACCATCAACTCCGCGCAGCCAGCTCGCGGGTGAACGCCCTGCGCGCGGAGTACAGGCGGATCCTGCACGGCCGACGGTCTCGGTTCGTGGGCCGACGCCGTCCGTGCGAAGACGGTCCGCATAAGATCACCGCCTGAGGGGGTGGCATGACCATGAGGAACTACCGGTGGTGCGGGGCGATCGCGGCGGCACTGCTGCTGGCCGGCTGTGGCGGTGGCGCGGAGAGCGACAGCGGGAACGGCAAGGCGGTGGCGCTCACGAAGGAGCAGGCACAGGAGACGTTGCCGGACGGCGAGGCCATGACGGGGTGGAAGGAGTCCGACCGGCCCAAGGCCGTTGAGATGGACGAGCTCTTCCGCTCGCAGGCCTGCCCCGTCAAGGACAACGCGGGCTGTGAGAACTCCCGCTTCTACGGCGCCTCGACCTTCCGGCAGGACGACAACGCCGCCACCGCCAGCTTCCTGCTCGTCGCCTACGACAGCGAACAGGCCGCCCGGGCGGCGTACGACGTGCTCTGGGACGGCTACTACGGCAAGAGGGCGGGGCAGAAGGCCAAGACGTTCGAGATCGGCCCGATCGGTGACGAGCGCGACGCTCGATTCGGTACCTCCGGCTTCCGCGGCGAGCCCGGCGCCGTGACCCAGACCCGGGTCGGCACGGTGCTGCTGTGGACCGTCGCGGCTTCCGCGGACAAGGGCGGCCTCGACGAGGACGGAGTCCGGGACCTGGCCACGGTGCTCGCCGAGCGGGCCCGGCAGACCCAGAACGGGGACGCGCCCTCCGCCGCACTCGACGGCTGACCGGGCAGAGGACGTCCACGGCCAGGCCGCGTCGGCGTCCGGTCACCCGCTCGCCAGGTGCTACGGGAGGCAGGCCCGGACGTCGTCGAGCCGTGCCCGCCCGGTGCTCACGTCGAGGTGCACGGCTCCCAGGTCGGCGAGTGCGTCGCCACCGTCCCCCGGCGAGCGGACTCCGAGAGGGCGGTAGGAGACCTTGTCTCCGATCGGCTGCTTCGTCCGGGGTGAGCGAGCAGGTGGCGGCGGCGCCGGGCCGCACCGGGTCATCTGCCTTCGAACGTGTCCTTCGCGACCAGCTTCCCCTCGCGGAAGCAGAACCGGAAGACGGTGAAGGTGTCGGAGTCGTCGCCCTCGTCAGAAGTGAAGTAGCGGCAGGTCGCGCCCTCCGGCGGCTTCGGTCCCTGGTCCTCCAGCCCCAAGGTCACCCACGAGTCCCGGGCGGGCAGTTTGCCGAGCACGTCCGCCTCGGAGTCGCCCACATTCACCGACTCGTACACACTCGGTGAGATATCAGCCTTCTTCACCTCCTTCTCCATGCTTTTCACCCCCCACACCCCCAGGGCGGCGAGGCCCCCGACCAGGACAGCGGCGGTGACGGCGCAGCCGATGACGATGTTCTTCTTGCCCATGGTGGTGAACTCCACTGATGGTTCGGTCCGGTTGACGACCGCTCCACCGTCGCCCAGGGCGCCCCTCCTCATCTGCCCCACAAAGTCGTCCCCTCGACCGACGAAGGTCGTACCCCCGGCGCCGTGCGCCGACCACGGCGCGTTCGTCTCACGCAGTGACCAGGCCGGTCTGCCACGCCCAAGCGGCGATCCCGACCCGGTTACGTGCCGCCAGTTTCCCCTGGATGTCGCTCAGGTGAGTCTTGACGGTGCCTGAAGTGATGGTGAGGGCCGCGCGATCTCGGCGTCGGCCAGTCCACGGGCCACGAGTCGCACCACGCTGACCTCACGCGGGGGGCATCGAAGCAACCCTGGAGAGCCCCTATCGCGTCGCCACCACATCGGGCCACAACGCCACGTACTTCAGTCCCAGGAGAACCGGGAATCTTCCGGAAGGCCAGAAGGTGAGAATGCGGGCCGCGGTGATCAAGGGAGGCAGCTCTCACCTGTCTTCGTACTACACCGGTCACGCCCAAGGGACCCCTCGACGGAAGACTTGCTGGGCCCGGCGGCGGCGGGGGCGGCGCTGACGACGCGGGGTCTGGAACGGGGAGCGGCGACCGCCGGCGGGGTGCTCGCGGCGCTGGTCGCCGGGCTGGGTGCCGGTGACGGGCTGGGGGTCGTCGGGCAACTGTCCTGGGACAACATGGGATCGGCGCCGCCGAACCTTTCGAAGCTTCCAACGATTCGTGCGACAGGTATTGACGGGATTCACCGCCCCTCTATCATCCAAAATGCTCGACATACCGTTCCACGTTCGAAATCTCGCATGCAGAGCAGTCTCTCCGCGCGAATCAGCAGGGCACCTCCGGACAACTCCGGCCATCAACGGCTGGGCCGCGGAAGGAGAACGCCGCTCGTGCAAATGTCATGGACTCATCATGCTCTGTGGCGTAGCTCAGCGCCTCTCCTCGGCTTCGGCGCCAAGTACGACCTGAACAGCGCCCGTGGCCACGTCCGGGGCATCTGGACATCGTCGCCGGCCTACCGGCCGAGCAACCGGGCCTTCCGCTGTCGTGGCCGGACCGACCTCGCCCGGACCGTACGCCCACACCGCCACCGCCACCGCCACCGAGGGGCCGTGGAGCGGACCCACGACGATCAGCACCAAGCCACCAGCCTCGCCGGTTCCTGGACGCAACTCGCCGCATCCGAGAGCAATCCCTTCGCACGGGCCAACAACGTCAGCTTCCCCGCGGGCGCCTGAACCCGGGGCATCAGCTACGGCGAGATGATCCGCGCGGGCCATGACCAGACACTCACCGTGCCCTCCTGCCGGCTCCAGTACCTCTACCAGGACATGGGTCCCAACGCGGGCGGCGACTACAGCCTCCTTCCCGTGGCGGCTCGGCCTCCTGACCCAGACCGACTCGACCTGCCGACCGACCGTGCAATGGGGACTGCTCCTGATGGGAGCGCTTCCCACATCCACCGCCGACCATCGAGCACATCCCTGTGAGAAAGCCGAGGTACCGTCATGCGCCGCAGACTGCTCGCCCTGATGGCAGCGCTCTCCTCGCTGCCGCTGACGCTCGTCGCCGCACCGTCCGCCCACGCGGCCGACCCGACGACCATGACCAACGGGTTCTACGCGGACCCCGACTCCAGCGCGAAGCGGTGGATCGCCGACAACCCCGGCGACGGCCGAGCGCCCGCGATCAACGCCTCCGTCGCCAACACTCCCACGGCCCGCTGGTTCGGTTCCTGGAGCGGCACCATCGGCACCGCCACCGGCGCGTACGTGGGTGCCGCCGACGCCCAGGACAAGCTGCCCGTCCTCGTCGCCTACAACATCTACAACCGCGACTACTGCGGCGGGCACTCCGCGGGCGGAGCCTCCTCGCCGGCCGCCTACACGAACTGGATCGCCCAGTTCGCGGGAGGGATCGCCAGCCGCCCGGCCGTCGTCGTCCTCGAACCCGACTCCCTCGGAGACTACGGCTGCATGAGCCAGGCCCAGATCGACGAACGCGAGGCGATGCTCACCGGCGCGCTCTCCGAGTTCAATCGCCAGGCTCCCAACACCTGGGTCTACCTCGACGCCGGCAACCCTGCCTGGACGAGCGCGGCAACCATGGCCCAGCGCCTCCACGAAGCCGGCCTGCGACAGGCCCACGGCTTCTCGCTCAACGTCTCCAACTACCTGACCACGGCCGAGAACACCGCGTACGGCAACGCCGTCAACAGTGCGCTCAACGCTCAGTACGGCTACAGCAAGCCGTTCGTCGTGGACACCAGCCGCAACGGCAACGGCTCCAACGGCCAGTGGTGCAATCCCTCGGGCCGCCGGATCGGCACCCCCAGCCGGCTGGGCGGAGGCGCCGAGATGCTCCTGTGGATCAAGGTGCCCGGTGAGTCCGACGGCAACTGCGGCTCCGGCCAGGGCTCCTCGGCCGGACAGTTCCTGCCCGAGGTCGCCTATAAGATGATCTACGGCTACTGACCCGGGACCGCTCCGTCGCAGTCCGGCACCGGGTCGGGCGAGCTGGATCGTACGCCTCGCACGCATGTGGTCCCGGGGCCGGCTCCGGTGGTGGTGCACGGGGGAGCGGTTCGTCGTGCCGCTCGTGGGCCGCGCTGCCGGACGAACCGCGTTCAGTGTTCGACGGCGAGATCGACTCGGCGCCGCCGAACATGATCGGCCGACTCATCCGCACGTGGGCGCTGAGGTCATCCCGGGCGACCCATCGACCGCGTCGACGTCCTGCTGAGTGCCGAGCGGCAGGCGTATGTGCTCGGGACGGCCGCTGCGTGAGCTACCGCGTCGCGTTCGCCCCCGTGGCCGGAGAAGTCTCGGCAAGCTGCCCTCGCCCGCACCCTCGGCACCGATCACCTACGGCCACGGCTCCGCCCCCGTGGCCGGCGGCCAGGACCGCCGCGAAGCCATCGCGGCGGGGGTGATCGTCCGCCACGTCATCTCCGCCGGGATCCTGACCGTCACGGTCGTACGCCTCATCCCCGAGCCGTGGCCCGACGGACGCGAGGGTGGCCTGCGAGTGAACTGTCCCGTGTGCGGCGCGTCCGCGAACCAGGCGGCCGACGGGTCCTGGTACTGCTCCGCGCGATGCGGCTGGAAGACCGGGCGTGCCGCCTTGCGCCCGGCGGTAGCGTCCACCCATGACCGCGCAGAGCACTCCTTCCCGGGGAGAACCGGTGCCCGGCCACCCGGCCGATGACGGGCCACAGATCACCTATGCCGAATGCCGGCGGTGCGGTACGCAGATCGCCGGGCTCGACGGACACTACAGCTGCGGCGTGTGCGGCTGGGTCAACCACCACTCCGAAGGCCACCGCGCACTGCCCACCGCCGACGACGACACCGACGCCGTCAACCGCCTGGCCTGACACGCCCTCCGGCTCTGCCGCGCGGCCAGATCAAGGCCTCTCCACCGGGGCGGGCCCTCGATGACCAGCTCCTGGCCGCCGTCGACCTCGTTTGCTGGTGCGTGACCGGGCCCGAGCAGGGTGCGCACAGAGGTGATTCAGCGCATACGGGCGGCGTCATTCGGGCTCGGATAGGTCGGTCCGTGCGGCACGCGCAGTGGGGGCACACGGCTCCCGGGTCAAGGGCTTGAGTCAACTCGCCCACTCAAGGGTGACGTTGTCCCGCCGAGCGTCACCGGGCCGCGATGGTGGTCATCATGATGACCACTCGCCTGTGGCGCCGGAGCGCCGTATTTGCCCTTGCCGTCTCTGCCGTTCTCCTTCCCAGCGCCGCCAGCACAACCTCCGCCAACGCCTCCGCGGCGACGCTCCAGGCCACCACGGCCGCCCGGGCCTCAGCGCCCCGCTCATGTCCCATCGTCGAGGACCGCCTCTACGCCGCTCCTGACCGGCGCGTCGACATCAACCGGATCACTCCCGCCCCCTCATGGCGCGCCAACTGCTCCCAGCTCTACCGCACCGACGGCCGCGGCCCCGAGATCGTCTTCGAGGAGGGCTTCCACCCCAAGGCCCCCCTCAACGGCCAGTACGACATCGAAAAGTACGTCCTGGTCAACCAGGCCTCCCCCTACGTCTCCACCAGCTACAACCACGATCTGTACAAGTCGTGGAAGAACGGCTGGAACTACTACATCGACGCACCCGGCGGGGTAGACGTGAACAAGACCATCGGCGACACCCACAAGTACGCCGACCAGGTCGAGGTCGCTTTCCCCGGCGGGGTCGCCCGGCAGTTCATCGTCGGCGTCTGCCCGGTGGACAAGGAGCAGAAGATCGAGATCATGAATGACTGCCGGGACAACCCGCACTACGTGCCGTGGCGCGCCGGGTACCCGGCCGCGAGCGTGGAGCAGCCCCGACAGCCGTTGACCGCCGCGTCCAAGTCCGTGCCCGAGGCGGCCCCGGTCCCCCTTGCCGCACCGGCCCAACGACCCGTCGCCGTACCGGCTCTCACGGGTTCCAGGTAGCTGAGAAGAGCGGCTGCCGCGGTCGTCACGGCACACCCGGGGCCGGCCACCACCGAGGGGCTTCTCGCCCCCTGGCCCGCCGCCCCGACGGCTGGCCACGCCTGGTCCGCCCCGACCGTCCGCGAGCTCCGCGTCGTACGGCTCCCGCTCCTCTTCACCAGCTCCCGCGCGAGATAGAGAAGGTTGACCGCGCGTCAGTGCGCACTGGGCCCAACAGGGCGAGCGCCGCGACACCCGCGAGATCGTCCTGGCCCGCGACGGCGAGAACGTCGTACGGGACGCGGAGTCGCGCCGTCACGGGAACCTGGCTGAGCCCCTACGACAACAGAAGGCTCACCGCTGCCTCGCAGCTCGACGTCGACCACATCGGTATGGCCGAGGGCTCCGGGGCCCGCGGTGTCCCGACCCGCGTCGTCGGCGTCAGCCGCAAGGAGAAGGAACGCCTCGTCAACCAGATGGCCACCGGCTACGACCCGCTGTGGACGCCGGTGGTCATCGAAGTCCCGCTGCGCGACAGCGACAAGGTCGTGCTCATCGTCCGTATCGAGCGGGATCTGGTCCCGGCGCCCATCGTGACGGACGGCAACGCCATCTGGGCCGGCAAAGAACACGAGGAAAGACGAAACGACCGGGACCCGCTGGACTTCTGTCTCCACAACAGCGGCACCCTGTCCGGCACGCACCGACCAGCTCACCGCCAGGCGGAGGGAGATCGGGACACGCCGGCGGCGCCTTCCCGCGGCACGTCAAGCCCCGCTCGTTCTGGCCCACCTGCGATGCGGTGATACCTGCACCCAGCTCGCCGCCGGGTCGGCATCGGGATCGCGATCGTCCACCGCTGCACAAGTGAAGCAGTCGAGGCCCTGGCCGAGGCGATGAGGACGATCCGCACGAAGGCGTTCGTCAACCTCGACGGCACCCTGCCGCCGGTCGACCGCATCGCAGCCGACACCCCGTACCACTCCGGGAAGCACAAACGCCACGGGATGAACGTCCAGGTCCTCACCGATCCGTTCGGACGACTGCTCTGGGCCTCACCGGCTCTGCCCGGCCCGCCTCACGACCTGACCGCCGCACGCCAGCACGCCAGCATCGAAGCCCTCGCCGATGCCGGACCCCGGTGCTGGGCGGACAAGGCGTATCAAGGCACCGGCGGAACCGTCCGGGTCCCGTTCCGGGGCCGACGCCTCAGGAGATGGAAGCGCCCCCACCACACCACCCACGCCAAGATCCGCTGCCTCGGCGAGCAGACCAGGGCCGCCCTCATCCTTCACCACACGTCAGCGTGAGGTTGGAAAAGGCTCAAAGAATGTTGGGACACCCGATGCACCGAGATGGAACGCGTCTACGTCCTCGGTCGAGGCAAGGCGACCGCAGAAGACACACCACGAACTGATGTCCCCCTCCGAAGCCGCCTGCACCAGAACACTTTCATCGCCCAGGACACCCGGTAGCGGCTCACTACCCGGGCGGACGCACCGGTTCCCGCAACGCGCGCCCCGCCTCCGCCCATACCGGAGGCCCCCCGTGACACCACGGCCCTGTCCGCCTCCGGACGGAGCGGGCACCGTGCGCGCCGCCTTCCGCGCGCGGTCAACACGGTCTCGTGGGCTGAATCTTCGGTTCCCGGGGCAGACCGGCCGGTATCCCGGATGATGGGACCACTCGGTCAACGGATCAAGCAACCCCTTGGAGTACGAACATGACGGTGGAGGCCGGCGCGGAGCGCGTCGCGGGACGGACGTGGACGGTGCGCCTGGACCCCTACGGCCGCCCATCCGCCGGGGCGGTGAAGCTCTCCTGCTCCCGCCCGGTCTGCGCCGATCAGCACTTTCCCAGCGGTACTGCCACAGGACGCAAGGCCGCTGTCGACCACGTCAACCAGCACCTGGCCGGCATCCGCGCGGGAGGCGGTCCTCGCGCCGGGGCGTGGTGCGCCTGCCGCGCCGCCGACTGCGCGTGGCACAACCCCGACCCCACCGCACGGCGCGACGGAGGACGACCGGTCGCGGTGCCGCGAATGTGCGGCGGTCCGGTGCTCCTGACGGTGTATGCGGACCGTGCTGGAAGGCTGTGGCGGATCGCGGAGATGTGCGCGCGGTGCTCGGCCGCCACACCCGACTGCCGTGTCCTGGCCACCGCCGCACCGCCGCCTCGTACAGCCCCGTCCGCAGCCGACCAGCCGGAGAGGGAACCGACCGTGGAGCGGGATCCCACGAGCGTCACGACGGGCACTGGTGTGACGGCGCTTTTCTCCGACAACAGCCCCGCCCCCGCGGCCGTTTCTTCGTCCTTTCCGGCCGCCGCACCAGCCTCGGTCCCCTCAGCCCGCTCCGCCGCACCGGGTACAGGGTCCCGTCGGGCGAAGCAGTGGGGGAAGATCGCGCGGTGGATCGTGCCGTACGACCTTGAACCCGAGGACCTGCGGGTGGAGCTCATCGAGCTCGGGGACGCGTTCCGCGTCTACTCGCGGCGTACCGAGCCCCACCTCGTCCTCCTCGCCGAGCTCCACGAGCGCAAGTCCCGCGCCTTCCGGCTGTGGGCCGACGTGAGCGGCAACGGGGCCCTGCGCCACGAGGCGGAACGCGCTGAGAAGGCGGCGCAGACCGCCCTTGAGATGCACGAGAACCGCGGCGGCCGGCCCGACGGCGACGGGCCGGAGGTGGAACGGCTACTGACCCGGCCCCAGGCCGTCCACGCCCGCGCCATGCTGGACTACGTCGCCGCCCACGCCCCCGCTCCGGAGGCCGAGGTGCGCCTCGCGGTGCTCATGCTCACCCTGCGGGCCGCGCGCGCCGGCACGGGGAACATCACCGGCCAGGACGTCTCCGGCTGGCTCCAGGACCACGCCGGGCAGGTGCTTCAGCATCTGGTCACGGCCGGCTGGCTGCACCTGCCCGGCACCGTCGCCGAAGTGATGGACGCCCCGCCCGAGGACCACACCGCGTTCACTGTTCCCACACTGCTCCCCCAAGTCCGGCCGTTCACTCTCGGCAAGGCCAACCGCTCTCGGCTCTCCGGCTGGGCCCAGAACGCCGTGGGCGACCGGAAGATCCGCAAGAAGAAGCTGGGCGCAAGCACCCGGCTTCTGGCCCTGTACACCGCCGCCCACACCCGCCACGACGGCCGCCTCGGACGCGCCGAGGACGGCGGACTCCACCTCGACAAGACGGCCGCGTTCTGCAACCTGCCACCCGAGGAAATCGCCGAACACGCCGAACTGCTGATCACCGCCAACTGGCTCGCGGAAGCCGACACCGCCGGAGGAAAGCTCCGCGGACAGCTCGCCGAACGCGTCCTGCCGCTGGGAGGGCTGCTGTAACACGCCTGGCCGGATCCGTCAGCCATGACGGCCGGCCTGCTCCGCCACAGCCAGGCCCTGCCCTGCGTACGGTCCTTCGCCCACCGCATCGGCGTCGTGCGCGTGGACGCCGCCACCCCCTTTCCTCTTCACCCGTCCTGGCCCGTACACCGTGCACCCCCACCACGGGCCCGGCCCGGCCAGGTCACCGGTCAGCGGGCCGCCCAGAAGTCCGCCCACGCACGGGCCGCTGTCACCGCGCCTTCCAGCCCGGCCGTCCCGTACTCCTTCCAGTCCTCCCACGACCGTGCCTCGGCCTCGGAGAGGACCCGCACACCGCGGCGGGGCGCGTGTGCGAACGCGGGAACGGTCGCTGCCCACCCGGCGGCCTGTTCCGGGGTCTGCCTGCCGTCCAGGACCAGCCGGAACCCCCACAGGACCGCATCGGCCCATGCCGGTCCTCGGGCTGCCCACGCCCAGTCGACCAGCCACGCCCGGCCCTCCCCGATCAGGAAGTTCGTCGCCGCCGGGTCCGCGTGCACAAGCGCGTCGCCCGTCAGGAGCGGTTCATCATCGGGGGCGCAGTAGGAGCCCCACCGGTCCCACACGGTCATCAGCCCGATGTCCGGGCACGGCCGGGTGCTCAACTCCCGCACCACGGCCGCCGCCGGTTCCAGGTGTCCGCTGCCGGCCGTGAAGTCGGCCCAGGGGGGCACGGTGAGCCCCTCGAACCCGAGGAGCGTCCACCCGCCCGCCGACTCCCGCCACAGCAGCTTCGGGGCGAAGGCGGGCAGGAACGGATTGATCTTCGCCTCGACCGCCAGCTCCCCGACCCGCTCATGGTCGGCGGGCAGCCCCTTGACGAAGACCTTCCCGCCGTCCCGGAGCGTGAACAGCGAGGCCAGCGCGGAAGAGTCCCCGGTGGCCATGTCGACCCTCGCACAGCCTTCCCCGATCCGGTCGGCCAGGGCCCGGCGTGTGGCTTCGGGGAGCTGCTCGTACGGGAGCCGGCTGACGCGCACGCTCTCTCAGCTCCCCGGCTTCGGCCGGGGAGGGTCCGGCGGAAAGGGCGGGTTCTTGTCCGGCCCCGGGCTGCTCGGCGGGCGCCCCGGCGGCGGGCCGCTCGGCGGACGGGCAGGAGGCCTCCGCGCTTCGACACTCATGAACGGGACCGTATCGGCCGCCCCTCGCCAAAAGGGCCCGAACTCGCAATCCCGAAGGTGACGGCCGCGTCGGCACCCAAGAGAGACGGTCTCAGTGCTGCGCGGCGAGCTCGTGAAGCCGGGCCGCTACCACCAGGCTCGTGCCCGGGGGACTGCGGATCACCCCGGGGGCGGACGGGCGTTGAGCGGGCGCGGACGAGCCTCGCGCGCCCCTCTTGCACCTCTGCCCATGCGTGCTGTCGTCCTGGCAGGCTGACGATCAATGAGTCGGCCGCCGGGATTCAGCTCGCGGCCAGGCTTCCCCCCACTACAACGGCAAAGGGAATTCTCAGATGAAACGCATCACCGCGTTCGCCGCCGCCACGATCCTCCTGACAGGCGCCCTCGGCATCAGCTCCACCGCGACAGCCGCCGGCAACGCCCCGTCCGCCGCTGCCTGGACGACCTGCGTACACGGGAAGTTCTGCATCTACAGCGGCTGGGACGGCGGCGGAAGCAGCTGTCAGTGGGTACCCGACCAGCCGAACACGGCCAGCGGCTGTCCCTTCATCCAGCGGGGCGCGGTGGTCAAATCAGTCGCGAACGAAACTGGCAAAACAATCAAATTCTACAAGAACACGAACTACAAGAACAAGATCGGCTCCTCCAAGGCCGGAACACGCGGCAATCTCCAGGGGAACTATTCGATCCGCTCCTTCAAGGTCTGACCCGCACACAGCTCCACCTCGCACGACGGCCCGCTGCTCCCATCCGGCGGGCCGTTCGCCGTTCCGGACGGCGCGTCAGGGTCAGGGTCAGGGTCAGGGTCAGGCGATGAGAGACCGGGCATCCACGCTCAGGGCGCAGGCGCGGCCCGCGCCCTGAGCGTCGACGGGGCCATGGACGATGTGTCACCCGGAAACGGGCCGATGACGGCGGCTGGCTGGAGTGGAGGTCCGGTCACGGTCCAGGTGGCCCAGTTGAAGGGGAGAACCGGCCCGCCCCCGGAGCTCGGCCCGCCCGCCTGTCCGACCGGTCCAACAGGAGAAGGAGGTCCACTTCTCGTGACGACACCCCCTCCCCCGCCGTCCCTGCTCGGTGTGTTCGCACATCCCGACGACGAATCCCTCCTCCTCGGCGGAACCCTCGGTGGAGCCCTCGCCGAGTACGCGGCCGACGGCGCACGGACCTCGGTGGAGCGGTGGCGGCGAGAAGGTCACCGAGCTTGGTGCAGCCGTAGGTGCGGGAGTCGAAGTCGGAGCGCTGCTCGGTGATGATGTGTCCGACGCTCGTCAGGGGCCCCAGCCGTCGTCATCGCGGCGCCGCCCATCGCCCCGCTCCGCCGCCCCGCCTGTCCGCGCGACCTCCAAATCGGGACGAGCGCCTACCGCCCCCACCGCGGTGGGCGCTCGCACACCGTTCTCAGCCGAGTTCGGTGGGAACTACTGTCAGCTCGGCGATGTTGACCCGGGCCGGCACCGCCACCGAGTACGTGATGGCGTCGGCCACGTCTTCCGCGGTGATGGTCGTGATGGCCGCGCGCATCTCGTCCAGCCCGGCCCGAGTGGCCTCGTGTCTCATGTCGGCGCCGAGGTCGGTGACGGCGAAGGCCGGGTCGACGGACCGCACCCGTACGCCGCGCGGCCCGAGAGAGGCGCGCAGGTTGCGGGTCAGCTGGGTGACCGCCGCCTTGGTCGCGCCGTAGACGGGGTAGTCGACGAAGATCACCTCCGCCGCGGTGGAGCCGAGGTTCACCAGGTCCGCGGCCCGTCCGGCTTCGGCCGCGTCGAGCAGGTCCACGATGAACGCCCGGCCTGTCGCCAGCAGACCTCGCAGGTTCACGTCGATCATCCGGTCCCACTCGGCCGTGTCCGCCTCGTCGAACGGCGCTCCGAGCATCACCCCCGCATTGGCGACGACCAGGTCGGGCCGGCCCAGGGTGGCGCGGATCGTCGACGCGGCGGCGGTCAACGCGGCGGGGTCGGTGACATCGACCGCGATCGGCAGGACTTCGGCGGAGTGTTCCTCCCGCAGCGTCGCGGCGAGGTCGTCCAGCAGCTTGGGTCGCCGGCCGAGCAGAGCCACCTTCGCTCCGGCAGCGGCAAAACGGTGTGCGGTCGCGGCGCCGATCCCGGCGCCGGCCCCGGTGATCACCGCGACCCGGCCGGCAAGCAGACCCGCGGGCACACCGGCAACGGGCAGGGAGAAGTTGTTTGAAGCGTTCTCTGTCATGAGGCCGATCATGTGCGGCGGGCCGGAGGTCAGCCAGGGCGGTCTTGTCCAGGGTGCGCCACACCCAGGCAGCCGATCGCGTGCGCGCCTATCGTTGCGGCATGGACAGTGGCAACCCACTGGGGGAGTTCCTCCGCGCCCGGCGAGAGATGACCAGCCCGTCCCAGGCCGGGCAGCCCTGGTCGGGCCGGCGCAGGACACCGGGCCTGCGCCGGGAGGAGGTCGCCCAGTCGTCCGGAGTCAGCACCGACTACTACGCCCGGCTGGAACAGGGACGAGAGAAGCACCCTTCCGCACAGGTGGTGCACGCCCTGGCCCGCGCCCTCGGACTGGGTCCTGAGGAAACGGCGCACCTGCACCAACTGGCACGAACCGCCCGTGGCCCCGTCCGGCGAGGTGGCGGTGCTCCCGTCGGGCCGAGGCTGCTGCGCTTGATGGACGGCTGGCTGCACACACCCGCGCTGGTCCTCGACCGACGGCTGGATGTGCTGGCCGGCAACCGCCTCGGAGTCGCCCTCTTCGCCGGAATGCTGGAACAGGGCGAGACCAACCTGGTCCGGTTCACCTTCCTGAACCCGGACGCCCGGGACTTCTATCCCGACTGGGAGCGGGTCGCCAGGTCCGGGCTCGCGGCCCTGCGCGTGGGCAGCGGCGACCTGATGAACGATCCCCGGCTCACCGAACTGGTCGGCGAACTGTCCCTGCGGAGCGCGGAGTTCCGCAGTCTGTGGGCTCGGCATGATGTTCGGGGCAAGTCTCATGAGGCCAAGTCCTTCAACCACCACCAGGTCGGCGAGCTGACCCTGACCTACGACTCGTTCACCGTCGACAGCGCGACGCACCAGCAGCTCATCGTGTACCAGGCCGAGCCCGGCAGCGCTTCCCAGCAGGCCCTCGCACTACTCGGCACGATGGCCGCCGACCTGCCCGCCCTGCCAACCGTGACACTCAGTGACCGTATTGAGGACCGTTGAGGTCACTGCTGGGGGTGCGGCATCGCCACGAGAAGCACAGAGAGGGGAGCGCCCGTTCGAGGGCGCACGGACAGGCCGGCCGAAGCCAGGAGGTGGCAGCTGCCGGCGGCCGCCGCGGGCGGCGACGATGAGCAGCGCGACGACCACATTGGTCAGAGGGCCGGGCCTCTCCTCGGGATCGCGCAGCGTGTGCCGCGGTTCGATGCCGCCGCGCTGGAGCCCGGCACGCCGGCCGTTCGTCGTGGGTGTCCCCTTCATGCGGCCTGTGTCTCCTCGTTCGCGTTCCCGTCCGTGCTGTCAGTCTGCCGGTGCACCGTGTGCGGGTAGGTGTCCTCCCGCGTCGGACGGCGGACTTCCAGGCCGGCGATCGGACCGTCCGCGTGCCGGTGGAGTTCCCGGACCAGCCGTGAAGGGTCCTCGGTGCGGTCGCGGCTGGACGTCCCGTCGCCGGCTGTCCAGCGGACCTCGGCCCGCCGGGCCAGTTCCGCGGGCGTGCCGCAGGCCCGGATCCGGCCGCCGGCCACCATGGCGATCCGGTCGGCGATCCGCCCGGCATCCACCAGGTCGCCGAAGCTCGGATGCTGCTGATGTCCGACGACTCGTCGGGGGCGATCGTGGCGACCGGCACCCTGAACTGCGTCCTGGGCGGCGCGGTGCTGGTCGAGGAGATCGGCACCGGCCTTCGCCAGACCGTGCTGGACCGGCTTGTCGGGCGGGGCTTGTTGCGCCGGCCACAAGCGCGCGAAGCGGCTGGAACAGGTGGGCTGGGGCGGGCTCTTGCCCGGCTTGCCCAACCCGGTCCGGTGTGCCTATGCCGTTCGACGCGGCGAGACGTTGGTTGCATTCCTGAGGGGGGCCTGTGTCCGGTAGGCGGCGAGCACTTACCGTTTGTGTCATGCGGACTTCTTTGCCCCTGACCGATCTGCTCGTTGGCAGACGCGAGTTACAGCGAGGCGTCGACGAGCTGACCGGCGCTGCGCTTACGGGACAGGGCGGTGCGCTGGTGCTGGAAGGCGAGGCGGGCATCGGCAAGAGTGCCCTGCTGGACCACGCCCTCGACGCGGCGCCCGGGTTCCGGGCGGTCCGGGCGTCCGGGTCGGAGTTCGAGCAGGAACTGCCGTACTCCGCGCTGCACCAACTGTGTGTGCCGATGCTGGAGCACCTCACCGAGCTGCCGGGCCGGCATCGTGACGCCCTGCAGGTGGCCTTCGGATTGGCCGAGGGCACACCCGACCCGTTTCTCATCGGTCTGGCGGCGCTGGGACTGCTGACGGCAGCGGCCAGGGAGCGGCCCCTGCTGTGCTTGATCGATGACGCACAGTGGGTTGATACCGCGTCCGCGAGGGCGATGGCCTTCCTGGCTCGCCGGGTCGCCGCCGACCCGATAGCGATGGTCTTCGCAGCGCGGTCGACGTGCACGGCGACCGGACTCGGCGAGCTGCCGAAGCTGGCCGTCCGCGGTCTGAGCGACGAGGACGCCAAGATTCTGCTGACGAGGCGAAGCCCGTTCCCCCTTGATGACCAGGTCCGGGAGCGTCTCGTCGCCGAGGCCCAGGGGAACCCGTTGGCGCTGCTGGAACTTCCCCGTGCAGGTGGCTTCGTCCCGCCTGACATGACCTCGGTGCCGACCCGGATCGAGCACGGCTTCCGAGCCAGGCTGGCCGGTCTGTCCGCCGAGGCCAGGCTTCTGCTGATCGTGGCGAGCGCCGACCCGACCGGCGACCCCGGCCTGCTCTGGCCGGCCGCGCGTCAACTGGACCTCGATGTGACACCGGCCGGTGCGGAGGCGGACGCGACGGGACTGGTCGAGTTCGGTACCCGCATCCGTTTCTGCCACCCGTTGGCACGTTCGGCGGTCTACCGAGCCGCCGACGCCGGACAACGCCGCGCGGCGCACGCGGCTCTGGCGGCCGTTACCGACCCGGTCATGGCGCCGGACCGCCGGGCCTGGCACCGCGCCCAAGCCAGCCCTGGCCCCGACGACGACATCGCCGACGAGTTGGAGCGCTGCGCGACGCGTGCCCAGGCACGCGGGGGCGTGGCAGCCGCGGCAGCCTTCCTTGAGCGCTCGGTGGCGCTGTCGCTGGATCCCGCACGCCGGATCGAACGAACTCTGCACGCCGCCAGGGCCGGCTTCGACGCGGGGTCGTCGGGCAAGGCGGCCAACCTGCTCGCGACCTTGGAGACCACCACGCTGGACGAGTTCCAGCACGCTGATGTCGACCTGTTGCAGGGCCGCATCGCCTTTACCCTGCAGGGCGACGGCTCCGGTCCGATGCTGATGGTGCGCGCCGCCCAACGGCTGGCGAGTCTGGATCCGGACCGGGCACGTGACTGTTTCCTCGATGCCGTCGAGATGAGCCTGTTTGTCGGCCGCGGCGGTGTCGTCATCGATCGGGTTCTCGCCGCAGCCCGGTCCACGGCTCCTGCACCGAGCTCGCCGGACGCCCTTGACGCCTTGACGGTGCTGGCCACTGACGGGTACGAAGCCGCCGTTCCGCTGCTTCGCCACGCCCTCTACGACATCGGCAACCCGTTCTGGACGCGGCGTCCGGCGCTCGCCACGATGATCGCCGTCGAGCTGTGGGACCTGGACACCCATGCCGCCATCGCCGCATGGCTGGTGAAGGCGGGCCGTGCTTCGGGCTCGCCGCTGCTGCTCAGACTCGGCCTCGCGCAGAAGACGGTCGACGCGACCATGATCGGTGACATCGGGCAGGCGATCGCCAACAGCGCGGAGGAGGCAGCGATCGCCGACGCAACCGGCGCGTCCCCGCTGCTCCATCACCGGCTGCATCTCGCCGCGCTGCGCGGCCGCCGCGAAGAGGTTCTCCACTTGTGCGAGGCAGCCACCGCGGCACCGGCCGCCGGAGGTCCGGGACAGGTCACGAACCTGCACTGGACAACAGCCATGCTCAACAACGGGCTGGCCGACTACCCGGCCGCGCTGGCCGCGGCTCGCAAGGCCGTCGAGCACGGTGATCTGTTCCTCACCGGGGCGGCCCTGCCGGAACTGGTCGAAGCCGCGGTCCGTTGTGACGACCACATCACCGCAGCGCGGGCAGTGGACTCCCTCACCGAGCGCACACAGGCCGGCGGAACTGTCGCCGGCCTGGGAGTCGCGGCCTACTCACGAGGACTTGTGACCGGCATCGAGGATCACTACCGGGAAGCCATCGACCTGCTCGCCGAGAGCCCGCTGCTCCCCTACCTGGCCCGGGCGCACCTCTTGTACGGCGAATGGCTGCGGCGCGAAGGCCGTCGGCGTGACTGCCGCGAGCACCTGCGCACCGCCCACGAGCTGCTGTCCAGGGCCGGGGCGGATGCCTTTGCCCGGCGGGCCGCCCGCGAGCTGCGCGCCACCGGCGAGAAGGTCCAGGCCCGGTCCGGGCAAAGGTACGAGAAGCTGACCATGCAGGAGATCGCCGTCGCCCACCTGGTGGCCTCGGGCGCCACCTCGAACGAGGTCGGCGTCCAGCTCTACATCAGCAAACGCACCGTTGACGCTCACCTGCGCAACATCTTCCGCAAGCTCGGCATCAACTCACGCAGGCAGCTCAAAGATCATCCCGACCTCGCTGTCCGGGACAGGCTCGACAGCCGGTGAGAGGGCTCCCTCAGCGTTCATGAGCGGGAACAGACCATCCCCGAACCCGGCCTGACTGCGCGGTCTCCTCGCGGTCCGGTTGATGTCGGCGCCCACGGACCAGGACGCGGGCGAGTCGGACATGGCCGTCGTGGATGTCCAGGGTCCGCGCCTTCGCCGGCGGGTGTGTGCCTATGCGCCGTCGCCGTCGGATAGGCAACTCATGCTGATGTGACGAGACACCAGGCCAGTTCATAGTCGGCTCATGACCTCGAAGGACACATGGTCGTCACCGTCGGAAGGTGTGGCCCTGGAAACAGCCCATGGCCTGGCCGACGCCGGCGATGCCATCACCGTCATCGGCCGAGATCCCCACCGGGGCCGGCAGGCGGGTGACGATCCGGCCGGCGAATTCGTCCAGGCCGGTCCGTCGGTGCTCAGCACCGTACGGCCGGTGGCCGCGCCATAGTCGAGCGCAGGCCGCTGGACCTCTTGGTCAACAGCACCGGCGGTATCCGGCCCGACCGCTGGGAGACCCGCCGACAGTCCGGGGGGGCCAGTGCGGACGTGTGGTCAGCAGCCCGGTGACGGCGACTTCGCGAAGCCGGTTCCTGCTGCCATCGGCCATGCGGCCGCACGCCGAGACGCTCGCCCCTTTCACGTGGTCCGGTGCGGCGCTCCTGCTCCGCACCGTGCCGGCGGCATCCGTTTCACGACCTACGAAGGGAAGCACGATGATTTACCACGGTATCCGTCTGAAGGCCAAGGCGGGCGTGACACAGGAACAGATCGAGGAGGCGCTGGAGAGCATGCGCAACCAGGGCCGGTTGATCCCGGCGGTGAAGTCGTTCGTCGTCGGCCGCGACTTCGGAGGGGATTTCGACTGTGGCGCCGTGTTCGTCATCGAGGACCTCGACAGCTACTGGGAGTATCTGACGCATCCGGCGCACGCGCACACCGACCGGATCGGTATGCCCCTGGTCGAGAAGTACGACTCGTACAACATCACCGACGATGACGACCCCGAGATGGGCACGAAGATCGCCGACCTGCACCGGCGACGGTACGAAAGCGACCCCGAGCTGGCCGCGCTGGTGAGCAAGCTGCCGTAGTACCGCAAAAACGACGAGCAACGCACGGACGGCTCCGCCGACCCCTGGAGTGATGGCGGGCGGGCGGCGGAGCATTCCACGGCCGTGAGAGCAAGTGTCGTTCTGGCCCGAGCTGCTGAACTCCCGCTCGGGGACCCGCCTTTCGGCCCCCAGGTATCCGAAAGCCGCAGGTGTTGTCGGATGTCGCGGCTGTCCCATGGATGGGTGGGTGTAACGGACCCTCCCTGGACCTCGTCCCCGGCCTTAGCGTCGAGTCATGAACGATGAACAGTTGATCGCTGACCTGCACAGCCGCTGGGTGTTCGGATGGGAGCGCGACGAAGGGGACGCGCCATTCGACTTCCGGCGGACTTTCGGCGAGTTCTATGACTTCAGCTCTCCGGACGTCCGGCTCTACGACGACTTCGACCGCGAGCAGCGTGTGGCGACGACAGCCGCCGGGTACGGCTCGATCTGGGAGCCCAACTTTCACAAGATGGTTGCCGCGCGTCATGCCGTCGACGACGGCCCGCACGTCATCGCTGGTCACGATCTGGCCGCGTCCACCCTGACATTCGTGGCACAGATCACCATGCCCGACATCACCACGGACATTCGTACCACGACCTCGCTGGTCTGGCGTCGAACGCCGGACGGCTGGCGGATCGTCCGCGAACACAACTCGACCAAGGTTCTGCCCGCGGGAGACCTCGACAGCATGCTGTCGGCGCACGAGTCTTCCTGACCCCGCGCGCCGGCCCGGGCTCAGGAAAGATCTCGGCCCGGTCGACATTGGTGCCGTTCACAACTGCTCGGGACCGTAAACGGTTCGGTGCGAGTCCTGATCCGACGGAGCCTGGCGACCGCTCGTTCGACATCAGCGCACCACCCGCTCGACAGCACGGTGCCGCCAAGGTGAGCCGGCGGCCCGGGCAGTCTCCCGCGCCGCCCGGCGCTGGAGCCGACCGGCACGAAGAGGTTGACCGTTGAGTGGAGACAGACGTCCGCGGACTTCGCGGACCGCGGTGACGCGACCGCGGTTACGGCGGTGGATCAGCGTCGTGACCGCCGTCCCGAGCGCGGTGGCGGCCCTGCTGGTCGTTCCGTTGACCGCTGCGCCGGCGCGGGCCGTGACCGGGGACGGCAGTTCGCCGTTCGCCTCGTACAACATGGACGGCACCAACAACGGCGCCCGGTGGACCTCGGAAGTGGCGCCGATGGCAAGACGGAACTCCCTGCTGGCGCTGCCGGAGGCCGCCCCCCTGGCACACCCGAGTACGACACCCCGCAGCTTCTCGCCGCCCGGGCGAGCAGGATACGGCCAACGACTGTCCCCGCACGGCCCGGCGGGCGCCGAGCGTCAGCGCACCGTCAGGCGCCGCAGGCGTGACACCGCCGCAGGTGCCCCGTCGACCTCGATACTGACGTAGCGGGCCGTCCCGGAGACGGTCAGCCGGCGTAGGCCGCCCCGCCCGGTGAGGGGCCCGGCGTTCCGGTAGGTGATGCCGTCCGTGCTGAGGCCGGCCTTCGCGCCCGGCGCCGTGCCGGCCGTCCACTCGGTCTCCACCAGGCGGACCGGAAGCGGCGCGCCGAGGTCCACCACCATGCGACCGCGTGTGCCCGGCTTCCACTCCGTGTGGGCGTCGCCGTCCACCGCCGCCGAGGGGTCGGACATGCCCTCCGGCAGAGGGCTCGTGGGGAAGACGGTCCTGCCGAGGGCCAGGTCGTCGTGCGGGTGGGCGGTCGCGCCGTCCAGGACGACGGTGATCGTCCGGTCCGCTGTGACGACAGCGGCCCTTCCGCGTCCCTGGGCCTCGACGCGCAGGGCGCAAGAGGCCCCGGACAGGCGTACGGTCGCACCGTCGACGACCTGGACCCGCAGGCCCGGTGGCAGTCGCCTGCCCGTGAGGGGGGTGAGCGTGAAGCGCGGGGCCAGCACGATCGCCGAGGCGGCGGGCAGCACGGCCTCGAAAGTGGTGCCGTCGGCGGTCAGCTTCTGCGTGCCCTCGAAGACCACCGTGTCCGCGCCGGTGCGCGGGATCGCGATCCTCGTCGTGACGGACTCGCCGGAGAGGTTGAACAGGGTCAGGTGCCCGTCCGTCAGCGTCGTGCGAACCTCGGTGGCCTCCGCCGAGGGTGCGGGGCGCCGGGCTGTCGTGCGCAGCTTCCCGGCCGACGTGCCGGGGAAGCCCTCGACGAGGAGAGGTGCCGCCGGGCCGTCACCGAGGACGATCCTGTCGTCGTAGACGCCGATCGGGTTCCGGCCGTCGCGCACCACGAGCCCCGCGCGCCCCTCGACGTCGAGCCAGCCGCCGCGGCTGCTCACCGCCGGCCTCGGCCCGGTCACGAGGTCCTTCCAGTCCCGGCCGTCCATGGAACCCTGGACGCGGTAGGCGCGGCCGGCCGCCGACTCCCAGCGCAGGGTGACGTGGCCGATCCGGCGCTCGACGCCGAGGTCGACGGCCAGCCAGCTGTCGGCGCGCGGTCTGTCGGCCCTCGACACCGCCCAGCGTGTGGTCGCGTCGCCGTCCACCGCGAGGGGCGCGCCCTTCCCCGCGTCGGCCGACGAGGCGGTGGCGGACCCGCCGCGCGCGAGGTCCTCGCCCTGGGGGCTGTCGCGTACCTCGAAGGTGTACAGGGAGTACCCGTAGGACGGGTCCGGCCGCACTCCGAGCATGCGGACGTGGCGCACCGTCGTGGCCGTGAACCCGAGTTCGTCGACCCGCCCCGCGGGTGTGTCGGTGGAGATGTCGCGGGCGCGGACGGTCGCCTCGCCCTCCTCGAAGTGATAGGTGCGCGCGCCGTCGATGCCCGGCATGCCGGGCATCGTGAGGTTGTGCACGTCGAGGCGGCCCTCCGCGTCGGCGGTGCCGCTGCTCGCGTAGACGACGGCGCCCGTCGGCAGCGTCGCGAAGCCGGCCCAGCCGCCGTCCAGACGCAGCAGGGTCGCGCTGGCGTCGAAGCCGTCGCGCAGAGACTCGTACACGCGCACGGTACGGCCCTGGACCTTCGCACCGGTGGCGGGCAGGAACATCGGGGTCGCGCCGCTGAGCCGGAACAGCCAGTCGTCGTGTCCCGGCTGCCAGGCGAACTTCACGAACCCCGGTTTGGTCACCGCACCGGCCCACGCGGCGCGCGACTGGTGCGACACCAGCCCGGGGCCGCTCCCGAAGTCCGTGACGCCGGAGGCCCGTGCGAACAGTTCCTCGCGCGACAGTGCCGTCACGGGCCGGCCTGAGGCCGCCGCCCACACGTGCAGCAGGTAGCTGATGGCGATCTCGGCGCGTGCCTCGGGCTCGTACTTCGGCTCCCCCGAGAACTTCACCATCCGGTGCGCGGGCGGGTACTGCTGGTAGGCCTCCAGCCGCGACGCCAACTCCTGCTCCGCGCGCGCCGCGGCCCGGTCGCGCATCACCTGGGAGAGGAAGGCGAGCGGGATGACGTCTCTGCCGTAGAGGTGCTCGCGGTCGTTGACCATCGGCATCAGCGGCTCGCCCGCGTCGCTCATGATGCCCAGCAGCGTGCGCCACAGCGGCTGGGCGTTCGGCTGCCGCACGAGGACCTGCGGCAGGGGGCGTCCTGCCGCGAGGAAGTGTGCGGAGTTACGGCCGGAGGTGCGCCACAGTTCCGCCTGGTAGTGCGGGCCGAAGGAGCCGTGGTTCTCGACGATGAAGGTGTCGTACAGATTGCGGGCGGTGTTCTCGGAGACGGCGACGCCGTCGACGCGGGCCGGGTTGGCGAAGTCGGCGGGCGGCAGCCCCGCCTCGTTGCGCGACCAGGTGCCGTACCACGTGGCCCAGTCGGCGGCGCGGTGGTCGTCGTGGGCCCAGGCGAGTGCCGGTGCGAGGGTCTGCGCGTACAGGCCCATCTCCTCCAGCTTGGTGTCGCCGATGTGTCCTCCGAGCAGGCCGTTCGGCGTCCAGTTGCCCGAGGCGGGGTCGTCGCCGCTGCCCAACGACACGGAATAGGCGGCCTGTTCGCGGACGATGGTGTCGATGTTCGTCCGGGTCGTGGTGTCGAGGTCCTGCCACAGGAGCCGGGCGGCGAGGACGAAGTACGACTGGAACGTGGTGTCGAAGAACAGCGTGCGGCCCCACTCGTCGCCGCCCGTGAGCCGGCTGGACGCGGCGAAGTGGCGGATCGTGGCGAGTGTGCGCCGCTTGAGGGTCTCCGGGTCCGTTCCCGCGCGCGCCGCGTCGTAGGTGCCGTGGGTGAGCAGGACCGCGTTGCCGAGGACCACGGCGAACCCGAAGTCCTTGGCCCTGTAGTGGCCCTGGGTCTCGTCCCACTGCGTCTCGGACCACCGGGTGTGGTCCAGGAGCACACGCAGGTAGGTGGCCGCGACGGCGTCGGGGGGCGTGTCCGTGCGGCCTTCCGCCGCCTGGGAGCTCGCGGTTCCGCTGAGCGGAGGCAGGGCGGCAAGCGCACCCGTGAGACCGGCGAGGCTCAGGAAGCGGCGGCGGTCGAGGGGCAGGGGATGCGACACGGAGCGAAACCTCGGAGGATGGACAACGTTGTCAAAAGCTTGTCGCACATTCTTCGGCGGTCACGGTACGCGCGTCAACGGGTGTGACGTCGGCAATTCACAGGACGGCGTCGGCACGGTGACCGGAACGTGCTTGCCGTGATCGTGTTCGTGGCCACGCCCGGCCGGCGGTGCGCCTGTGCGGGGTTCGGCTCTTACGGACCTGGTGTGATCGTGCAGCGGATATTCCGGCCGGCCGAGCTGTCGACGTGGGCCGGCCCCGGGGCCACCTCGCCTTCGCCCGACCGGGCCTGGTGCGAACGGAGCGGCCGCGCCCCGTGTGCGTCGCCCGGCGCGGGGACCGAGGGCTTGGTGCCGGGAAGCGGGGGCACCGCTGGAGCCCGGCACACCGGCCCTCCGCCAACTTGACGTCGCGGGTCAAAGGGCTGGTGTGACCGGTTCCCGGGGTGCTCACGCTGGTCGACGGCGGCTGTCTGCGGAGTAGATCGCCTGGCGGAGTTGTCTCGGCTCCTACGAGAACTCCCCCGCCGTCGGGCGCCGCGTCGCCGCCGTCGCCTCGCTGACGTCGGTGAGGGGACGCAACCGGTAGGTGTAGGAGTAGTCGCGGTCGGCGAAGAGCTTGTACTCGTTGTGAGTATGGGCGCCCCAGCTGTTGTCGCCTCCCACGCCCATCTGACGGTGGTTCAGGCGCAGGACGACCTTGTCGCGCGGGGTGAGCTGGTAGTCGTGGCGCACTCCGCCCGACAGGTCCTCCGGGGTGAAGTGCGAGGCGTTGACCTCCAGGAGCGGTTCGCCGGAGACGAGCAGGCCGGCACCGTCACGGCCGGTGAGCGCGGCCCAGCGGATGTCGGTCTTGTTGCCGTTCTCCTGCGGGCGCAGGTAGGAGGTCCACTGCCCGGCCACGGTGCCGGAGTACAGGCCCACATCGGTGCCGTTGTTGCGATCCCACATGTTCTCCTCGGGACCGCGGCCGTAGTAGTGCAGGCGGTCCAGGCCCCTCGGCAGGAACAGCAGGGTGCCGACCTCGGGGATGTAGGGCAGGCTCGACGCACCTGGATGCAGTGTGTTGTCGACCTTGATCTCGCCGTTGCCGAAGACCGTGTACGTGGTGGTGTACGTCGACTCCACGGTCGTCGGCAGCGTGCCGCTGACCTTGATCTCGACGGCCTTGTCACGCAGCGCGCGGACGCCGACCTCCGTGACCTCGCGCAGGGAGCCGGCGTCACGCCAGGTCTGGTTGCGGGTGTGCTGGCCGTTGCCGAGGTCGTTGTCGGTCGGTGCCCGCCAGAAGTTCGGCACGGGTCCCGAGGTGACCAGCCGGACGCCTCGGGCCTCGTACGAGGTGATGGTGCCGCTGCTCTTGTCGACGGTGACGGAGAAGTCTCTTCCCTTGACGGTGACGGTCTTCTCACCGTCGTCGTGCCGCAGAGCCGGCACGGTCTCCAGCGCTGCGGGCGTCACGGCCGGGCTGCTCGCGGCGACGGGCAGTTGCTGCTTGGCCGTCTCGAAACCGGCCCCGGCCCACTTGGTCGGCTCCTTGGTGGTGAAGGAGAGGCTCAGGAAGTACTCGGTGCCGGGTGCCGGCTTCTCCGGGACCTTGACGGGGACCGTGATGTCCTTGCCGGTGAGCGGAGCGATGTCCAGCTGGTCGCGGCTCAGCCTGCCGCGTTGGACGATCTCGCCGTCGGCGACCAGGGACCAACGGCCGTCGAACTCACGGAGGTTGGTGAAGAGGTACTCGTTGACGAGGGTGATCCTGCCCGAGGTGACGGTGTCGCCGACGGCGGGCGCGGCGTTGATCGCCTGGTAGATCTGCTTGACCTCGACAGCCTTGCCGGTGCTGCCGCGGTCGGCGGTGACGATGCCGTCCCCGGAGAAGGCCCCGTCGTTGGGGTTGTCGCCCCAGTCGCCGCCGTAGGCGAGGAACGTCTTGTCGCGGGGCCGCTTCTCGGTGAGGCCGACGGTGGCGGCGTCGAACCAGAACCGTACGCCCTCGTCGCGGGGACCGCGGCTGTCCGAAGCCAGTTCGGCGGCGCTCAGCGCCCGGGCGTACACGCGGGCCCGGCGGATGGTTCCGCTGAACTCGCGGGTCGGGTTGTCGACGTCGGTGGCCAGGGCCAGCGGCGCGGTGTTGACGGCGGGGCGCCGGGGAGTGGTGCGGGTGGCCCGGACCGAGCCGTCGACGTGGAGGGTCAGCGTGCCGGCCTCGGCGTCGAAGACGCCCGCTACGTGGTGCTCACGGCCGGTCCAGCCGTCCGGCAGTGCCCAGCTCGCGGTGACCCACTGGCCGCCGTCGTAGATGAAGAACTCCAGGGTCCTGTCGGATTGCTTCAGGGCGTAGTGGGTGTCGCCCTTGGCGAGGATCGGCTGGTGATAGCCGGTGACGTTCGGGGTGACCCAGGCCTCCAGCGTGAGTGAGCCGGTGAGGTCGAGGCTCGCGTCGCGGGCGAAGACGGTGCCGCCCGAGACTCCCCTGTCGCGGGCGAAGGTGCCGCTGGGAGCGATGACCTCGCCGCTCAGGGCGGCGGGCCCGGACTCGGTGAGCAGCTTGCGCGTCGGGGTGGGCCAGCTCAGGGCCTGGTCGACGAAGTCCCAGATCCAGCCGCCCTGGAGCACGTCGTAGCGGCGGACGAGATCCCAGTACTTCTTGAAGTTGCCGCTGGAGTTCCCCATCGCGTGGGAGTACTCGATCATCACGTACGGCCGGGGGTCGCCCGTGTCTTTCGCCCGCGCCTCGACACGGGAGGGGCTGTCGTACATCTCGGAGCGTATGTCGCTGATGCCCGGGCGGTCGTCGCCCTCGTACTGGATGACGCGGGTGGTGTCGTAGGAACGGATCCAGTCGTACATGGCGTTGAAAGTGCTGCCGCCGCCCGCCTCGTTACCGAGGGACCAGATGACCACCGACGCGTGGTTCTTGTCGCGGTGGACCATGTTCTGGGCGCGGGCCACGCACGCCTCGGTCCACTCGGCGTGGTTGCCGGGGTACTCGCCGCGGATGCCGTGGGTCTCCAGATTGGTCTCGTCGACGAGGTACATACCGTACTCGTCGGCGAGTTCCAGCCACATCGGGTTGTTGGGGTAGTGCGAGGTACGGACGGTGTTGATGTTCAGCCGCTTGATGACGCCGATGTCCTCGACCATGTCGGCGCGGGTGAGCGCCGAGCCGTGGGTCGGGTGCATCTCGTGCCGGTTGGTGCCCCGGAAGGAGACCGGCTTGCCGTTGATGCGCATCAGCCCGTCCTTGAGCGCGAACTCGCGCAGGCCGACCCGGTGGGAGAGGGTCTCGACCACCTTGCCCGCCGGGTCGCGCAGACGCAGCACGGCGGTGTAGAGGTTCGGATGCTCGGCCGACCAGAGGCGCGGCGCGGGCACCGCCTTCGTCGCCTGTACGGTCGTCTCGTCGCCCGCGTCGAGCGCGACGGTCTGCTGGAGCGGCCGGCCCCACACCGGATGCCCGCCGGCGTCGTACAGCTGGGTCTCGACAGAGTACCGGCCTGCGCCCTTGCCGCCGTAGTCACGCACACTGGCGGTGACCGACAGTTCGGCCGCCTTGTAGTCGTCGCTCAGTGGAGTGTCCAGCTTGAAGTCGCGCAGGTGCACGGCCGGCGTGGAGTAGAGGTAGACCGAGCGGAAGATGCCGCTCAGCCGGATCATGTCCTGATCTTCCAGCCAGTCGCCGTCGGAGTAGCGGTAGACCTCGACCGCTATCTGGTTGGTACCCGGCTTGAGGTGCTTGGTGATGTCGTATTCGGCGGGATCGTAGGAGTCCTCGTGGTATCCGACCAACTCGCCGTTGATCCAGACGTAGTGGGCGGACTTGACTCCCTCGAAGTGCAGGAACGTCCGCCGCCCCGCCCAGTCGCGCGGGACCGTGAAGGTGCGACGGTACTGGCCGACGGGGTTGTAGCGGGTGGGTGCGACCGGCGGTCGCGCCTCCTCGCCCTGACCGTTGGGGCCCCACCACGGGTAGGTGATGTTGACGTAGATCGGGAAGTCGTAGCCGTGCAGCTGCCACGCGGAGGGGACCGGGATGCTGTTCCAGGAGGCGTCGTCGAGGTCCGTGCGGTGGAAGTCGACGTCCCGGTCGTCGGGGCGGTCGGCGTAGGCGAACTTCCACGTGCCGTCCAGAGTGAGCCGGTACGGCGAGCGGGTACGGTCGGCGGCCAGCGCTTGGCCGAGGGTCGCGTACGGCATCAGGGTGGTGTGCGCCGGCTCCGCTCCCAGCCGGAAGACGTTGATGCGGCCGTTCCACTCCGGGGTTCCGGCGGCCGCCTCGCGCGGGCCCACCGGGTAGGCCGACGCGGGCGACGCGGACAGGACGAGCGCGCCGAGGACGGCGGCTCCGCCCTCAAGGAGACGACGGCGGCTGACGGCCGTGGGAGACACGTGCGGGTGCGGCATGTCCGTGACCTTCCTCGGAGCGAACTGGAAACGAACGACCCTGATCAAGGCTCAATACGGTTCGTCAGAAAGAGAATTGACGACACGTCGGATAACAGCGGAGCAAGTGACGGCGATGCCACCGAGCCAGCCTCACCCTAGGACTCGATCACAAACGAATCAATGATCCTGTCGGACTTTGTGCGTTCCTGATGGCGGCTCGCGCAGGAAACGACATCACTGACGGAGGCCCGATGATCACTCGGCGATCCTTCGAGGCCGAACGGCACGTAATCCCCGGCGTTCACGCCGCCACGATGTCAACACCAGGCCGGCCCGCCGAAATGCGGTCGATGGTGGCCGTCGTCCTGAAGATGAGACCCGGGTGGAAGCCGTAACCGGACATGGAGGGTGGTGCAGTTGCCTCGCCGGCCGGTGAGCACCACTGAGCCGGTCACGGCCGTCACGAAGTGGCCCCTGCCAGTCCGTCGCGGGTCCTCGCGGACAACCCTGGTGACGACCTGCTGTCCGGGCCGGCCAGGAGAGTGACCGCCAACGAGACGATCCGGTCCGAGGTGGCCCGGACGGGCACTTTGCCGCTGATCGCCGGGTACGAGACCACCGCCAACATGGTCGCTCCGGGCACCCTGCCCCTACAACCGCACTCCGGGCGTTGGCCACCCCGAGCACCGCAACTTCCTTGTCGTGCCCACCTGTTGCCGGGGGCACGCTCCACCTCTACGCTCGCACGAACTCGTTCGTGAATCGTGTTCATATACATGACAGGAGCGTTCGATGAACGGCACTCCTCAGTCGCGTCCGGCAGCCCTGTTCCTCTCCGTGGTCCTCGTCCTCGTCACCCTCTCCACGGCGCTCGCCCCGACCGCCACCGCCACCGCCCCGGGCCACAGCACGCGCGCGGTCCCGGCGACCGTCGTGATCGACGGCAAGCGGATGCGGCAGACCCGTATCGCACTCGACCGGGGCGACCCCGCGCTCCGTAAATCCGTCGCCACCCTCACCGCGCAGGCGGATTCCTGGCTCGGACGGGGCCCGTGGACCGTCACCGACAAGCCGCGCCCCGCCCCCAGTGGCGACCCGCACGACTACCTGAGCCAGGCCCCGTACTGGTGGCCATCGCAGCCGAAGACCACGGACAACCCCTGGGGCTGCCCCTACGTCGAACGCGACGGCGAACGCAACCCGGACCTGGAGACCGGCACCGACCGGCCCGACCTCAGCCGGATGGTCACCTCCGCCACCACGCTCAGCCTCGCCTGGTACTACACCGGCCGCCGGCGGTACGCGGAACACGCCGCCGAAATCCTGCGCACCTGGTTCGTGGACCCGGCCACCCGGATGAACCCGAACCTGAACCACGGGCAGTTCATCCCGTGCAAGTACGACGGCCGCTCCATCGGCATCATCGACTTCTCCCAGCAGTACACCAGCGTGCTGGACGCGCTCGCCCTCCTCGACACCGGAGCCCCGGGGTGGACCAGGAGCGACCGGGCCGGGATGCGCGCCTGGAACCAGGACTTCCTGGACTGGCTGGTCAACTCCCCCTTCGGCAAGGAAGAGTCCGCGGCCAAGAACAACCATGGCACCTTCATGGACATGCAGATCGCCGCCCTGGCCCTGGCGACCGGCGACCGGGCCCTCGCGCGCCAGACCGTCCTCGACGCCGGCACGAAGCGGATCGACGTACAGATCGCCGCGGACGGCAGCCAGCCCCAGGAACTCGCCCGCACCCGCAGCTGGCACTATTCGACCTTCAACCTGGTCGCATACGCGCGCCTGGCCGCCACCGGCCGACAGCTCGGCGTGAACCTCTGGGCGTACGAGGGGCCACAGGGCCAGAACCTGCGCAAGGCCGTCCGCACGCTGCTGCCGACAGCCACCGGCGCGACCAACTGGCCCTATCCAGAGCAGGAATTCCACCGTTACGCGGCGACGGACATCGTCCACGCGGCGGCGGACGCGGGCGACCGCGCCGCCCGCGCGGCGATCCCGCGCCTGCAACCGCCACCGGGCGGCGACCTGTGGGCGCTGCGCCCGGCGACCGAACAGCTCGACGGGCCTCTCTTCCCCTAGTGTGATGCGCCAGAAATCCTGAGGGTCGGTTCTGCTCTGTTTGCTGGCCGGTGGTTCCGATTTCGGTGAGGTAGTCGGCGAGGGAGTTGAGGATCTCGTCCGCTGTTCTGGTCCAGGTGAAGGGCCGCGGGTTCTCGTTCCAGATGTCGATCCACCCAGTGATGTCGTCCTCCAGGGCCTTCACGGAGGTGTGGACGCCGCGGCGGATGAGCTTGTCGGTCAGCAGGCCGAACCACCGCTCGACCTGGTTCATCCAGGAGGAGCCGGTGGGGGTGAAGTGGACGTGGAGGCGAGGGTGTTTGCCGAGCCACGTCCTGATCTCGGCGGTGTTGTGGGTGGCGTAGTTGTCACAGACGAGGTGCACGTCGAGCCCGGCAGGCACCGCCTTGTCGATCCGGATCAGGAACTTCTTGAACCCGATCGCCCGGTGGCGGCGGTGCAGTGCCGATATGACGGTGCCGTCGGCGATGTTGAAGGCGGCGAACAGGCTGGTGATGCCGTGCTCAGACAGTCGTGGGTGCGGCGTTCGGGCATGCCCGGCATCATCGGCGGCACCGGCTGGGACCGGTCCAGCGCCTGGATCTGGGACTTCTCGTCCACGCAGAGCACGACCGCCTTCTCGGGCGGGTGGTGGTACAGGCCGACAACGTCGACGACCTTGGCGACGAACTGCGGATCGGTGGACAGCTTGAAGGAGTCCTGCAGGTGGGGCTTGAGGTCGAACCGCTCCCAGATCCGCCCGATGGTCGACTTCGACAGGCCGGTGCGCTGGGCCATCGAGGCCCGTGACCAGTGCGTGTCCCGGTCCGGGAGCGACTCCAGGGTGGCCACGACGACCTCCTCGACCTGGTCGAGGAGGATCGAAGACGGCCGGCCCGAGCGCGGCTCGTCCTGCAGACCATCGAGGCGTTTTGCGATGAACCGGGCCCGCCGGCGGTCCACGGTCGACCTGACGGTGCCGAGGTCGGCCGCGGCCTGCTGATTCGTCCCGCCCTCCGCGCAACGCAGCACGATCTTGGCTCGCAACGCGAGGAACTGGGCGGTCCTGGCCTGCCGCGCCCACTGCCGCAGTTGCCTGCGCCCAGCATCGTCGAGGATCAGGTCGGCCTTCGGCCGGCCAATCCAACCGGCATCCTCAAGCCCAGCCATCCGCTCTGCGGCGAAAGCCCGACGCCACTTGCCGACCGTCTTGGCCTGGACACCGACGAGCCGCGCGGGTGAGCCGATCAGGCCTTTCGGCCTACCCCGGCGTAGAGCGGTACGGGGGCCTGGCCGCTCGGAGCCGCTGGCTGGGTGTTGTCCGGGTGCCAGTCGGTCGCCGGGACGATACCGGGGTCGGTGAGGACCAGCCCCTCGAAGAACTGTGCGACTTCGGGGCGTGACCGAACCTGGGCGGGTGTTCCGCCGTTGCGGTAGATGCTGACGATGCTGTCCCAGGTGTCCTGGTCGAAGTCTCCCGTCACGTGGGAGAGGACGAGGAAGCTTCCGGAGGGCAGGTTGCTGACGAGTTTCGTAACGATGCCGGTGGGGTTGTACTCGTCGGAGACGAAGTGCAGGAGCGCGACGAGCGACAGGGCGATGGGCTTGTTGAAGTCCAGTGTGGTCCTGGCTTGTTCGATGATCTTTTCGGGATCCCGGACGTCCGCGAGGATGAAGTCCGTGCTGCCCTGCGGGGTACTGCGGAGAAGGGCTTCGCCGTGGCGTAGCACGATGGGGTCACTGTCGACGTAGACGATGCGGGCTTCGGGGGCTGTTCGCTGGACGATCTGGTGGAGATTGGGTTCGCTGGGGATGCCGGTGCCGATGTCGAGGAACTGGCGGATCCCCTGGTCGGTGAGCCATCGGGCCGCACGGTGCATGAAGGCGCGGTTGGTCCGGGCCCCCTGTTTGATCTCGGGGAACCGCGTTATGACCTGTTCCGCGGCATCGCGGTCGACTTCGTAGTTGTCCTTGCCGCCCAGGTAGTAGTCATACATGCGGGCCGAATGAGGCTTGCTGGTGTCGAGCTTGATGTTGTCCGAGGTCATGGGGGTCTCCGTTGACGGCCGTGGCGGGCTGGGCAGGGGCGGTGGGTGTGTCAGGCGCCGTCCAGGAGGAAGTCGGCCTGGCCCGCCTTCGCTCCCTGGACGAAGGCGCGGATTTCCTGAGGTGTGCAGATGAGGGCCGGCCCGTCAGGGGCGGTGAGCTGGCGCAACGCGACGAGTCCTTCTGGCAGGAATGCGGGCAGCGGATGCATCCAGGCTCACGTAGAGGCCGAATGCCTCGGGCAGGACGTCGCGGTACCTCTGCCACCAGCCGGGAAGGTTGGCCTTCTCGCTCAGGTCGAGGAAGTTCGGCTTCTCGGGCTCCGTGACCTGGTACAGGTCCGGCATCGCTGCGACGGTCCCGTGCTTGAGCGTGACCTCGGCGCGTTCCGTCCGGGGCACCGTGGTGGTTTGCCTGCCGCGGGTGCACCCCGGCCTGCTGCGCCGCCGGACCGGCTTGGACAGGGAGTTTCCGGAGCCGTCCGCCGAGGACCATCCGAAGCGCCGTCGGCGCGGATCGCGGTTCACTCAACTCCGGTTCCTCTCCCGATGACCTGCGTTGGGAGCAGTGTGCCATGGCGCGTTGACGCGTCGCAGAAAGCGCTCTCGGTCTTTGTAGCCTGCATCGTGATTACTACCAAGTGGGCTCGTCTTGTTGATAGTTAGACCGTGACGCGGCTCACACACGCGACGGACGCGCCGCCCACCGCGTCGTCACCCAGCAGGGCGCGCAGCCCGGCGATGACCGCGGGCCCGCCCTGCCCGGCGGCCACGATCAGCGGCTGCCGCCGCAGCTGGTCCACGGTCACCGGCGCCGGACCTGCGTAGGGGGCGTGCTGCTGATGACGGCGATCAGGTGGTCGTGCCCGACCGTGACGGACACCCGGTGCTCGGCCCCGGCGCCCCGTGGCGGTCCGAGGTGACGGCCACATCCAGTTCGCCGGACAGGAGGGCGGCGGCGCGGCTGGACGCCATCCCCGCAACTCCAGCCGCACATCGGGACGTTCGCGGCCGAACCGGCGCAGGACGCTTCCATCGCGACCGGCACACACTCGGCTCATGCCGGGGGACGACCTCCAAGATCACGGCTTGGAGGCCGTCCGCCGGCCGACGTCAAGCAGGTCGATCGCCCGGCCAGGGATCTAACTCGTACCGGCGGGCGGGTCGGCGTAGGCGCCGTGCAGCATGCCGGTGGCCTGCCCGACTTCGATGAGATAGCCGTCCGGGTCGCGCAAGTAGCACCGCACCTCGGCCCTGCGATCGATCGGTGGCGTGAGGAATTCGGCGCCCTTCGCACTCCACTCCCGATGACATGCCTCGATGTCGGCTACGCGGAGGTTCAGAAAGGCGCTGACCGTGCCCGGGTCGGAGGGCGGGCGCAGAGTGACGTCCGGCTTGTCCGGGGTCGGACCGCCGCCCGGGTTCATGATGATCCATCCGTTCGCGAGCTTGATGGTGCAGGGATTCTCCTCAAGCACCACCTCACCGCCGAGAACGTCGGTGTAGAAGGCGCGAGATCGGGACACGTCGGTCACCGTCAGAAAGTGAGTGAGGAGAAGCCCGGATTCCGGGGCAGGAAAACCGTCACGGTGCACGCGAAACCTCCAGGCAAATCGAATGTTTCCTTCCATAATGACATACAGGTGCTTATGGGGACGAATGAACACGACTGGAAGGGAGCGGCAGTTACGCCGGCCGCCGGGCACTCCAGCCGCGGCCGCGGGCCCGCCCCGGCCGACTGGACACGCCCATCGATCCTCATGAACCGGGACCGGCCCTGAGCCGCTTACACCGCGCGCACCGTACGAACACCAAATTGAGCCAGTTCGCCAAAGCGGGAAAGCCGTACTCCGGTCCGAATTCTCCCTGTCGGGCACCGGGCTCCGCGCCTGCGGCGTCCCTCCCTGACCTTCCTCGGCGCACAAGAATCTGAAGCCGGGCGCCTGGTGGGAGCCCTGACGGCCGTTCCCTGAGCGGCTCCGCACCGAGTCGGAACACCTGAAGACGGCCCGAAAATGACCCAAATGCAAGCGGGGGCCTCTATACGGGATGGGTAATATTCGCCGGATTTGAGAGTCACAGGCACTGAGCGGGGTGGGGGCACTGAGCGGGATCGTGGTCTATCTGCCGAGGAGCGGCGGTGACGTCGGAGGGATGCCGTGCGGTGACCCGGTGACGTTGCGGCTCGGTCCGGGGGAAGTGGCCCGCTTCGGGCGGGGCTCGGCGACGACCCCGGTCGAACTGCGCCTCGACGACGAGGCCATCTCCCGACTGGCCGGTGAGATCCGGGTGACCGACGACCACTGGCAGCTCAGCAACCACAGCGCGACTCAGAGCTACCTGGTGGAGAACCCGGAGGGAGCGGGAGAGTATCTACGGGTCCCGCCCCGGCGGGCCGGCGCACCCATCCCCTTCGAGTTCTCCCGGGTCGTGCTGCCCACCCGCCGCGACACCACCGTCGCCTTCCAGGTGTTCGCCCCCGACCACGTCTACCTGGACCCCGACGACATGGCGGGCCCGTGGGGCAACCGCACCATCGGGGCGTACTCGCTGGACGAGACGGCCCTCTACTTCCTGGTCCTGATCGCGCTCTGCGAGCCGCGGCTGCGCGACCAGTCGCCGGTCGCCGTGCCGACCACCCCGCAGATCGTCGAGCGGCTCAGGGGGCACGCCGCGTGCGGCGGCCGGTTGACGGCCCGTGCGGTCAGCTCGCACATCGACTACCTCGCCGAGGAGAAGATGCGGATCAGCGCTCCGGCCGAGCACGGATCCGCAGGAGCGCGCCGCAACGGTAAGCGGGAGTCCCTCGTCGCGATCGCGCTGCGCTTCGGCCTCGTACGGGAGGAGCATCTGGCGCTGCTGCCCCGGAATGCGACACGCGTCCGGAACCGGGAGACGGCCCGTTGACGAGACGCGGGCTCACGGGGTGCGCGAGACGCACGCAATGCGCCGGGCCCATGGAGCGCGGCGGTCCGCACCGGTGCGGAAGGGGCACTGGAGGGGGATACGGTGCGTGGCAGGGGCGATACATCGGGAAGTGACTGTACGGAGCTGCTCCCGCGCGGCTACCGGGTCGGCGACTGGGAGGTCACCGAGCCGATCGCGTCCGGCGGCTGGGCGACGGTGTACGCGGGGCGCCCGGCCGACCGCTCGGGCGACGGCTCGGCCGTGGAACCGGCGGAGGTCGCGCTCAAGTTCCTGCCGACCTCGGGGCTCGCACCGCGCCAGGCACGCAAGGTCGCCGAGACCGCCCGGCGAGAGGTCGAACTGGACCGCCGGGCCGGCCACCCGCGGCTGATCCGTCTGCTGGACTCCTTCGTGGTCAGCGATCCGGACCGGGACTTCATGGACGGCGCGATCGTGCTGGTGATGGAGCGGGCCGCGCGCAGTCTGCGGGATCTGTTCGACGCCGGAGTCGCGGAGGCGGACGTCCCCCGGCTGTTCGCCGAGATCTGTGAGGGCCTGGCCCATCTGCACGGCAGCGGCTGGGTGCACGGCGACCTCAAGCCGGAGAACATCCTGCTGATGGCCGACGGTGCGCTGAAGCTCTCGGACTTCGGGCTCGCCACCGAACTGACCGGCACCGAAGGAACCCACGGGTACGCGCCGCCGATGGGCACCCTGGACTACCTCCCGCCCGAGCGCTGGCAGGCCCCGCTCGGCGAGCACGGAGTGGAGGTCCGGCCCAGTGCCGACATCTGGGCCCTGGGCATCATGGTCCACGAGGTGTTCGCGTCCGCCGCCTCGCCGTTCCCCGGCGCGACCCCGGTGGCGCGCGGCGCGGCGGTACAGGAGTACGCGGACGGGCGCGCACGGCTGCGGATCGACGGTGTGGTGCCGCCGTTCTGGCGTGCCCTGGCCATCGACTGCCTGGCCCCGACCCACGCCGACCGCGCCGCACACAGCGCCGAGAGCCTTCTGGCCCGCATCACCGCACGGCCGCCGCAGCCCCGCCCGGTACGCCGCCCTCGGGGAACCCACGCCCTCCAGGTGACCGCCGCGGTGTGCGCGGTGGCCGCGACGGTCTGGTCGCACGCCGCAGGCGAGGCCACATCCGGTGCCGGCGACGAACCGCTGGGCCGGCTCAAGGTGTTCAACGCCGAGGATTACTGCCAGGACCGCACGGACCGGCATCCGCAGTGCAGTCTCGGCCTGGCGATCGACCCCCTTCAGCCGTACACCATCGACAACGTCGTACCGACCCGGGTGTGGCACGGCGACGTCCTCGCCGTCGACTGCCGCCTCCCCCAGGGGGTGCCCATCATCGACGAGTCGGCCGCCAGCTCCACCCAGTGGTACCGGGTCCGTCTGCCGGCCGGCTCCTCCGGCTCCTCGGCCTGGCTGCCCGCCGTGCGTACGACGGACCACCCCCGCGTTCCGGACTGCCCGCGGACCGATCCCGTCCCATGAGGGTCGGCGTTCGCGCCCCGAGGTGTCACTCCGGATCGTTCCGGATGTCCGGCCGGCCGGCCCGACCGCTAGCTTGCGGACCGACAGCCCACCCGGAAGAAAGAGGAAACAGCTCATGCGCGGCACGCGTTCACTTCTGATCGGCGGGGTCCTGGCCCTCACCTCCCTCGCCTCCCTTGCCGTGCCGACCGGCACGGCCCTGGCTACCGGGAAGGGCTCCGCGTCTCCCGCGGGGGCCGCCGACGCCACCCAGAGTTTCCGCAATCAGGCCACAGGCCGCTGCATGGACGACAGCGACGGCGGGTTCCGCACGTGGAGCTGCAACGGAAGCACCCCGCAACTGTGGGACGTGAAGGTCTGGGGCGACGGAACACGTCAGCTGCGCAACGTCAACACGGGCCGCTGCGTCGAGGACACCGACAACGGCTTCCGCACCGTCGGCACGTGCAGCTCCAGCCCGGAACAGAGCTGGTGGATCAAGGTCTGGGGCGACGGCACCGTCCGCTTCCAGAACCAGGCGACCCTGCGGTGCATCGACGACAGCTCCCTGGGCTTCCGCACATGGCCGTGCAACGACGCCCCCTACCAGAGCTGGATCTGACCCCGGTCACCCCACAACGCCCTTATCCCGCAAGGCTGTTCCGACACGGGGGAGCAGCCAGGCGCACGGCTCGATCCGACGGCGCGCGTGGCGCCGTAGGCGACGGCTTCGGGCTGCACACCGTGGAGCACAACGAGAACGATCCCCCGCATGAAGTACTACCGGTTCCAGACCGGCGCGATCGGCTGGCGCCCCGCCGCCGAGGTCCAGCTTCCCGACGGCCACGCCACCAGCGGCCGCGCCTACCCGGTCCTCTACGTGCTCCACGGCGGCGGCACGGCCCCGGACTTCGTCACCTCGACCGCCTGGGTATCCGTGACTGGACCACGGGCAAGCCGGTCATCGTCGTGATGCCCGACGGCGGTCACACGGGCTGGTACTCCAACCCGGTCGGCTCCAACACCGGCCCCCGGAACTGGGAGACCTCCCACATCACCCAACTGGTCCCGTGAATCCACCTGTTCTGCGCGCCGCAAAGACCGGTCGGCCGCTGACTGCACCTGTGCGGCACGGTGACACCTGGCCGCTGAGCCGGCTCGTCGAGGGCCCAAGGCGTTGGTCGGGCGTGTGTTTCGGGCGGGCGAGGCGTGTGTTCTGGGCGGGCGAGGAGGGCATCCGGCATCTGGTGAAGCCGTACCTTGCCGGAAACCTGCATGTCGAAGGCGTGTGTTGCCCGTATACCGTGCGTCGCATATCCAGTGTTGGCACCCGCGGGAGCGGATGCCCGGTGAAAGGGGTGGCGCGTGTTCTCGGTGGCCTGGGGGGTGTTCGCAACAGCCGTTGGCTGGACTGTCGCAACGGATTTCAGGGGAGCGGCCTATCGTTTGCACGCGCTGTCCCACGCGGCTACGCCGTTCGGCGGTGGCGGCGCGTCAGTCGTGGGCGTCGGTTTCTCTCGCGTGGTGGCAGGGGTGTTCGCCCTGGTCGGTCCGGTCGTACTGGTCAACGGGCTTCTGGACGTGTGGCGAGGCGAGACGGGGCCGGACAGGCTGCCCTCGGTGCCCGCCTGGTTCGTCGTGGTGGAAGCGATATTCGTCGTTGTCTTCCTGTGGAGGATGTGGCGGCGCTCCGGCGTACTGCGCCGTGAATGGGATACCGGCAGCGGCCTGCGGCGTGCCGGCGTCGCCGGAATCACGGCGTCGGCCGTCGCCGTCGTCGTGACATCGGGTCTCCATTGGGGAACGGGGGCGTTGCTGAGCTGGCTGTTCGGCTGCCTGTGCGGAATCGCCCTGCTGCTGGGCGACCGGGACAATCAGCAGCCGGACACTGAAACGGACTCCGCCGGGTCCTCGAACTCCTGAGCGTTTTCCCCGCCCGCGCGGGGATGACCCCACGGCGGTGTGCCCCGCGAGCACCGGCGCGACGGTCGGCCACTGTTCCACGGAGAGGAGGTTCGGCGGCCGGCAGTTTCAGAGCCTGTTGCTCTATCGATCTCGTTGGGTGGGAGTCGAATACTCGTCCCGGCCTGGTGAGGTACGCGGACGGCTTCAGGCATGCAGGTGAGGTGCGCGGATGACTTCAGCCGTGCAGGGTGGGCCGGTAGACAAGTTCTTGGATGCTGCCGTCGAGTGTCCGGCTGTCGAGCAGTTCGAGGTCGAAGTCGGCCGCACCTCGGAAGATCGGGTGATCACCGGTCTGACCGGTGATCACAGGGAAGAGTGTCACCTGGACGCGGTCGACCAGGCCGGCGGCCATCAGCGCCCGGTTCAGCGACATGCTGCCGTGCGAGCGCAACGGCACCTCGGACTCCTCCTTGAGCCGGGCGACGACGTCGACGGCATCACCGCTCACGACGGTCGTGTCCGGCCGGTCGAGAGGTCCATCCAGGGTGGTCGACACCACCGTCGCAGGCAGGTTCATCATCCGGGTGACCCATGGGTCACGCCCTGACTCTTCGAAGGCCGGGGTCAGTACCTGCGCGAACGTCCGATAGGTGTTTGCCCCGAAGACCATCCGCTGCTCGGCCTCGTACAGGGAGAGGCGGCGGTCGAGCAGTTCGGGGCCTTGCTTGCCCCAGTAGCCGCCCCAGTCGCGACTGCTGGTGCGGCCGTAGCCGTCGAGGGTGGAAAAGACGTCAAAGGTGTAGGTGGCGGTCATGATGCTCTCCTCGGGTGTGGTTGAGCGGTACGTGGAGGTAGACGGGACGTCATGACGAGACTCATCGCTGTTTGACGGCGGACGTGTATGAAGCTGTTGTCCTGAGGCGTGTTCGTCGAACGGGAGTCTCTATCGGGTGATCGCGGCCGGGGCCGGGCATGGAAGCAGGGCCTCCTGGTAGCTCGGTAGGTGCGGATCCATCCGAGTCCTGTGAGGCCCTGTTGCCGCAGCTGTACGCGTCCTCCCGGGCGGAGTTCAACTCAAGCGGCTCGTCGTGCCGATGCCTCGCCCACCAGTACGGCAACGCCGGCGACCACGCGGAGCGTGAGCGGCGGTATCCGTCGGACATGACGGAGGCCGGGTGGGCTCAGGCCCGGCCGCCGCTCCCGGTGCCGGGCCGGCTGCAAGGCCGCGGCGGCCGGCCGGAGGGGTACGGTCACCGGCAGATGCTGGACGCGATCCGCTACTCGGTGGACAACGGCGTCAAGTGGCGGGCGCTGCCGGCCGGCTTCCCGCCGTGGGACCAGGTCCATGCCTTCTTCCGCCGCAGGCGCGAGAACGCGCTGATCCAGGAGTTCCACGACCGGCTGCGCGGGCAGGTCACGCGAGCGACGTGTCGGCCAGGATGCGTTCCAGGGATCGTCGGCCCATCCGACTCATGGGCGGGTTGCTTTCGGCGTAGTACCAGACCAGCCCCATCGCTTGGACGAAAGCCCACGCCCTGCCCCGCTCCCATTCAAGGCCGTCGCACCTCAGGTGATCGCGGAGAACCTGCCGCGGCCCGGCTTCGAGCACATGCCACGCGCTCACGAGATCCAGAGAAGGGTCGGCCGGCCCGAAGCCGCCAACATCAAGAATCCCCGCCAACCGACCGGCGGATACGAGCACGTTGCCAGGGATGAGATCACCATGGGTCATCACATCCTCAGCCGCACCGCGCGGCAGGCTACGCGAAGTTGCCCAGAGGTGGCGCAGTCGACGAACATCCAGGAGTTGCTCGCTGTTCCTGAAACAGGTCTCCATCCATGCGTCATGGGATCGCAGGTCGCCTCCTCGGCCTGTACCAGCGAACGTGCGGCCACGCGTGTCGATCTGCCGTAGGTCAGCGATGAGAGCCGCCACGTCTCGGGCGAACTCAACCGATTCGCCCGGGTCCTCGTCGGTGGCCACGTCCCCGGGCAACCACGTCTGAACCGACCACGGAAGCGGGTAGCCTGCCCCGGGTTCACCCAGCACGACGGGCTCGGGTGTGGGAAACCGTGTGCGGCATGCCAACTCGCGAGCCGCTTCCGCTTCCGACTCCAGCCGGCGCAGCGTCGACTCGACGTCTGCGGACTCAAGGGGGAATCGCGCTGCGAACCGATCTCCGATGCGGAAGATGGCGTTGGCCGTGCCCTGGGCAGTGACGCTCCTGACCGGCAGGCTCCGCCACTCGGGAAACTGCTGATCTACCAACGTACGCACCGTCTCGGGCGGCACCGTCAACTGATTGGCGTGCATCTTCACCGTGCAAGCATCCGCGTCGCGATCTTCAGCTTCAACCCATTTTTCGCCGCGAGAACCTGCACAGGGACGGACGGCTCGCGTCCGCGTGTGGGTTCGCCCCGCCGGGCCCTCCAGGATTCCGCGAACCCGGCGCGCTTCGGCGTTCGACATCCCGGCCCATCCCGGAGCGGGAGACCCGCGTGCGCGTCGGTACGCGGATTGCCGCCAGGTCTCCGGGCCGTGCTCGCCGACGTCGGCCCGCCGATCGAGCCCGTGTGGGTCGACCACCGACCCCAGTGAGCCCCTGCTCTGGTACGAGGTGCCGGAACGCACCGGGGGGAGGGCTGGTCGCAAGGCCGCTCCGGTCCGTCGACACGACCAGCCGGGGCGCTCGTCGAGCGGCCAACGCTTCGGCGAGCTGCCCGGCCGCGCGAAGGTCGCCGCACTGCGGCGAACGCGGGCGGGTGAGGACTGGACCACCGTGATCACCGAGCTGCACCAGCAGCACCGACCGCCGGCCCCGGCCGATGACACGCGCCTCTTCCCGCGGTAACCGCGCGGAAGGGAGGTGTCGGCGACGGAGGAGGGCTTGCCCAGGGGGTGTGACCTGGACGAACGGCTGATCGGCGATATGAGGGGTTCACACCTTCGGCAGTGCCTCCGGTCCCCTGCTGGACGCACCCTGCGGCCAACGGTTCAGCCATCACCCGGTTCAGCCACCACCCGGTGCAACCCCCCGGCCCCGGTCTCGCGGCCGGCCGGCGGGCCGGTCCGTCCCACTCGGTGTCGCGAGGACTTCGGGGCCCGTTCCGCCTCCCGGTACGCCGGCGCGCGGCCGGAGGCCGGCGGACGCAGGCTGACGGTGTGGAGTGGCCCTCGTGGACGTCGCCCGCCGTGGCGCGGCCGGTGCCCCTGTTGCCGAAGGGGCCGTGGGCGCAGGACGCCTGCCCCGACACAGCAGACGTGAAGGCCCCACGAGAAACTGAGTCCTCGTGGGCCTCTTGTCGTCACGACGTAACCCGGATCCGGAGGAACCCGTATGAGTGACGGATTCGCCTGGATAGGCGCACACAGCACCACAGGTGGTTCAGCCGCCCTGTCCGGCATGCTCGGAGGGATATCGCTCACCTGCGCCCGCGGCGTCGACAGGGACGAGTTCCTCATCGCGCTGGGCGCCGACCTCGACGAGCTCGCCGGCCGTACCCCCTGCAAGGGCCTCGTCGTGCCGGCGAGGCGAAGGGGCGAGCGGTCGCCTCACGTGAATCGCGCGATGTACGGGACGTGCGGCGACTGGGTATACGTACTGGAGGACTGGGGCACGGCGACCTGGGCCACCGGCTACCGAACGGTGGAGTCGATGCGGCCCGCACCGGACGAGGAGATCGTCTGCGTGACGATGAACTCGTGGAGCCCGCCGCAGAGGATCATCCATGCGCCGGGTGACGGGCGCGCCTGGCAGGCCGAGTTCGGGCAGGACACCGGGCAGGACTCCGCCCTGGACGCGGCGCTCCACACGGCCGACGCGGTGTCCCCGTCCCTCGTGGAGGTGGGTGAAGCCGCCGTGGTGGCGTACTACGAGGAGCGCGGTCCCCGGCTGCCCGTAGCGGTGTTCACAGCCGTCGGCAATTACTGCGGCCTGTCCATCGACCAGGAAGCCGTCCAGGCCGGTGATCTTCCCGCCGTCCTGATTCCCATGGTCTGACCGCCCCGCAACGGCGCTGGCCCGGCGCCGTTGCGGAGGTGGCCGAGGCAGTCGGGAAGCTCCGGGCGGAGGGCCTGGCCGTGGGCTTGGTGGGCGACGGTGTCAACGGCGCCGCCCTCACCCAGGCCGATCTGGGGGACGGGTACGGGTACGGACGCCGCGATCGAGGCGGGAGACCTGACGCTGGTACGGGACGACTCGCGCAGTGCCGCCGACGCGATCCGGCTGGTGCGGCGCACGCCGGGCGCGATCCGGGCGAACCCGTTCTGGGCCTTCGCCTATATCGTGGCCGCGCTGCCGCCGGCGTTGCGGGCGATCGCGTTGGGCGATACAGAGAGGGGATCCTGGACAGCTATGACGTGATCGGGTTCGATCCACGGGGTATCGGTGAGAGCCCGCCGCTGACCTGCGACCTGACGCCGGAGCAGGATGACGCCTCTGCCGGGCGCTCAGCGGATGCGGCAGGCGTTGGGGGAACGGGCCAGGATGGTCACCGTCGGCCAGGGCGGACACGTCGCCCATCAGGTCGGTACGAACAGGTCGGTACGAACACGTGCGGCAACAACTCCGTGACCGACCACCTCGTCACTGGTCAGCGCACCGCGCACGACGCGTTCTGCCCGGCGGAGAAACTGTCCGGTGCACTCCGCACACCCGCGTTCGCCGGGAGGCCGAGCCCGGCGCCGGGCAGCAGGCGCAAGGTCACGCGAACAGTCTGCCGCCCGGGGCCTGTGGTCGTCGCATGTCCGGCCTGCCCAACTCCCGCGCTCCCCGACCGACGCCTACGAGGGTGTCCGACGAGACCTGGGCCCGCGTACGCAAGCACTACGACGACGATCAGGTCATCGCGCTGGTCTCCCTGATCGTCATGATCAACGCGACCGGCCGGCTCGGCGTGGTCCTCGACAACCAGGGCGGTGCCGGTGATGTGCCGACCGGCGATTTACGCGGCTCCGCCAAGCATCAGGAATGCGACCGCCTCGGCGATCTCCTGCGGCGAACCGAGCCGACCGCACGGGTCTGCCCGGTTCGCCGCAGCGAGCATCGCGGCCGACTGGTCGCCCGACGCGTTCCAAGGCTCTCCGTACGGGCGTCTCGATGGCTACCGGTGCCCCGCGGACGGGCGCCGGACGCGCCGGTGAAACGGTTCGTTCCTAAGCGACCGTGAGCACGATCTTGCCCTGGATGTGCCCTCGGGCGGCGCGTTCGTGCGCCGCCCGGGCCTCAGCGAGCGCAAACGTGCTGTCGATCGCGACGCGGACCGTGCCCGCGTCGAGCAGGCGCCCCAGTTGAGCGAGCTGCGCGCCGTTCGAGCGGACCTGAGCGCTCGAGACCGTGACGCCCAGCTTCGCGGTCTCCTCTTCGTCGAAGTCCCCGGGGAGCACGGGGAACTGGGCGCCGCCGTGCTTGAGGGTGCGCAGGAAGCGCCTGCTGTCGGGGCCACCGACGGTGTCGAGAACGAGGTCGACATCGTGTACGAGTTCCTCGGGACGGCTCCTGGTGTAGTCGATGAACTGGTCGGCGCCGAGCTCGCGGAGGAACGATTCATGTGCGCCCGATGCCACCGCGATGACACGTGCGCCCTTCCACTTCGCCAGTTGCAGCGCGAAGTGCCCCACGCCGCCCGCGGCGCCGTTGACGAGCACCGTCGTGTCGGCGTCGAGTGCCGTCGGGCGGTGCCGTGTCCCCTGGAAGGGCGAGGGGTGATCGTGTCCGACCTCGATCAGGAACTGCCACGCCGTCAGCCCGGCCATGGGCGCCCCTGCGGCGTGCACATGATCGATGCCGGCCGGCTTGCGCGCGAGGTCCGACGCCGGCGCGGCCACGTACTCGGCGTACGCCCTGCCGTCGAAGCTGGGGAAACGCAGAAGGCCGAAGACTTCATCACCGACGGAGAAGTCCTCCGCATCCGCGGCGACGGCCTCGACGACGCCCGACACGTCCGTCCCCGGGGTCACCGGCAGGCCGACCGTCGATTCCGTCTCCCCGGGCATGGTGGTCAGCCCGCCGCGCAGATACCAGTCCGGCGGATTGACGCCGACCGCGTACACCCGAACGAGCACCTCACCCGGTCCCGGTTCGGGAACCGGCACCTCGTCGTAACGCAGAACCTCAGGGCCGCCGTGCTCATGGAGCCGGACCGCCCTCATCGTGTGTGTCGGCATCGTTTTCTCCAGCCCGCGCTGCGGGATAGGCTTATTCGGATCAGTGGTCCACATTAACCGGACCACTGATCCGAATATATGGACCACTGATCCGAATAGTCAAGAGGGACAGATGCGGGCCGATGCCAGGAAGAACCGCGACCACCTGCTCGCCGTTGCGGGCACCGCCATCACCGAGCAAGGCGTCGACGTGTCCCTGCGCGACATCGCGCGAAGGGCCGACGTCGGGCTCGCGACGCTGCTGCGTCACTTCCCGACACGCGAGGCACTGCTCGATGCCCTGCTCCGCACGAGCTTCGACGAGCTGACAGCACAGGCAGCCGAACTCGAAACGTCGAGCTCGCCCGAGAACGCTCTCGTTTCGTGGCTACGCGGTTGCGTCGCGTGGACGACCGAGTACCGGGGCGTGACCGTGCTGATGGCAGCCGCCATCGAGGACACCGGATCCGCGCTCCACGCTTCGTGCGTCACCCTGCGCGCGGCCGGTGCGCGGCTCCTCACCCGTGCCCAGGCCGCGGGCACAGCACGGAGCGATATCGATGGCACCGATCTGTTCGCGCTGATCGCGGCGCTCGCGTGGCTCGGCGATCAGCCCTCGCTCGCGCCACGCGCCGATCGCCTCTTCGAGGTTGTCGCGAGCGCGATCCTGACGAATCCAGCGGGTATCGATACCGGGGAAACGCCGTCCCTGTCCCGTAGCTGAAATCGTCACGCGTGCGGACCGGCGAACTCGACCACGTGACTCTCCGACGGGGGTGAGTCCCGGGCACGCCCAGCAAGCCGGGCCGACTCGGCGAACTGCGCGCCGGGGGCGCGGTGCCGACCCGCCGCCCCGGATCCGTACCGCCTTCCGGCAGTTCCCCGCGCAGGCCTACGTTCCGCCGTGGCAGGTAGCCCTCGAAGGACTCGAACCGCAAGGGCTCGTCCTGCGGATCCGGCTCCATCGGCGTTCACATGCGCGCGCCGGGGACGCGGAACCAGCGTTGCCCCAGGTCGCCGTAGAGGCGGGGGGCCAGGCCACGTGGTAGTGCGGCGGGCGGATCTCCTCGGGCACGGACAGGATCCGGATCCCGGGTCCGCGCGCTGCTCCCTGAGCAGTCGCGCGGGCGGCGTCGGGAGCCCGCGCCCAACAGTCCGTTCCCCGCGTGGTGGATGTGCGCCGTACGCGGGGAACGGTGGCCCGAAGGTCACCGCAGGGATGGGCGCTGGTGTGTGGCCCAGTGTTCGGCGGCGGTGATGCCGAGCAGCACAACATCCTGGTGGCCGCCGGCGAAGAATTCATGCTGGCGAAGCCGTCCCTCCTCGGCGAAGCCCAGTCTTCGGTAGAGGGCGAGGGAGGCGTCGTTGAAGGCGTAGACCTCCACCTCACACTTGTTGTAGCGCTGTTCGGCGAACATGTAGGTGAGGAGGAGCTCGGTTGCCTCGGCCGCGTATCCCATGCGGCGGCGATCGCTGATGATCTCGACACCCGTCTTGAATCGCCCCGCGCGGACGTCGGTCTCTCCGACCGGTACGGACCCCGCGAACGAGCGGTCGGCCAGCACCTCGACCACCAGGCGGAACGCCGCGCCCCCCGGCGGACGCCCGGCCCGCTCAGCGGTCCAGGAACGGAAACTCTCGGCGGAGCGGGGAGGCTCGACCAGGCCGGCGTTGCGGACATCGAGGATGTTCCGGGCCAGGTCACGAAAGCCCTCCCAGTCGTCGCGCTCGACACCTCGCAGCCGTACCTTCTCACCGGTCCATATGTCGCTCATGGGGCCTACTCCTCACTGTCGGCTGCGGGAACCAGAACCCGAAAGGCGGATACGTCGCGCAGGTCAGCCCCCGCGTCGTCCATCCGCCCCGGTGCCACCCGAGGGAACAGGACCGCATGAGACACGCGGTCCCCGCCGTCGTCCCCCGCGGGCAGGGACCGGCGGGGGAATAATGCGTCACCACGAACGTTCCCTGCGGACGGGATGGCATGAGGACTGGACACCGCAAGACGCCGCCGCCCCCACGGGGCGGGCGGCCGGGCGGGGCCGGTAGCGCCGCCACCGACCGGCTGCTCCGAATCCTGCTGCGCCGGGGCAAACAGCCCCTCAGTGCCGACGACGTGACGGTCACCGACCCTCCCGAGGTCCGCAGGGCGGTGTCCGCGGCGGCACTCGGCAACACCATGGAGTGGTTCGACTTCGGTGTGTACGCCTATCTGGCGGGCACGCTGGGCAAAGTCTTCTTCCCGTCGAGCTCCCCCGCCACCCAGGTGGTCTCCACCTTCGCCACCTTCGCCGCGGCCTTCCTCGTGCGCCCGCTGGGCGGGCTGGTGTTCGGGCCGCTCGGCGACCGCATCGGCCGTAAGCGGGTGCTCGCCGCCACCATGATCATGATGGCGATCAGCACCTTCGCCGTGGGACTGCTGCCCGGCTATGCCACCCTCGGCCTCGCCGCGCCCCTCCTCCTGCTCCTCTGCCGCCTGGTCCAGGGCTTCTCCACCGGCGGCGAGTACGCGGGGGCCACCACCTACATCGCCGAATACGCCCCCGACAAACGGCGCGGGTTCCTCGGCAGCTGGCTCGACTTCGGCACTTTCGTCGGTTACTCGCTCGGCTCCGGCATCGTCACCCTCCTGACAGCGATCCTCGGGGACGACGGCATGGTGCAGTGGGGCTGGCGGCTGCCTTTCCTGGTCGCCGGACCGCTCGGTCTGATCGGCCTCTACATGCGGCTACGGCTGGAGGAGACCCCCGCCTTCCAGCAGGCGGCCGAGCAGGCGAAGCAGCGGTCCGGCGCCGAGGACCCCACCGAGGACGCCCGGCAGTCCGGCAAGGGACGGCTCAAGGAGATCTTCACCCGGCACTGGGAAGCCGTCCTGATCTGCATGGGACTGGTGCTGCTCTACAACGTCACCAACTACATGGTGACCTCCTACCTGCCCACGTTCATGACCGAGACCCTCGGCCAGGACGCCCTCACCGCCCAACTGCTGGTCCTGGGCACCATGATCGTGGTGGCGCTCACCATCACCACCGTGGGCCGGAGCTCCGACCGCTGGGGCCGCCGGCCCGTGTTCATGGCGGGCAGCATCGCACTGATCGCGCTCGCCGCGCCCGCGATCCTGCTCATCAGGGCCGGTGGCATCCTGCTACCCGCCCTGGGCTGTCTGACCCTCGGCCTGCTGCTGGTGTGTTTCGCCGGAACGTCCGCCTCGACGCTGCCCGCGCTCTTTCCCACCCGGCTGCGTTACGGGGCCCTGTCGATCTCCTTCAACATCTCCGTCTCCCTCTTCGGCGGCACCACTCCGCTGATCGTCTCCAGCCTGGTCGAGGCGACGGGCAGCACCATGGTCCCGGCCTACTACCTGATGGCGGCCGGTGTCGTCGGGCTGATCGCCACCTTCTTCCTGCACGAGACGGCGGGCAAGCCGCTGAAGGGCTCCGGCCCGATGGTGGAGAACGAGGAACAAGCCCAGGAACTGGTCGCCCGCAGCCGGACCGAGGCCGGCCGACGGGCCAGGGACGTATGGATCCGGCTACGGCACCCGTGGGCCCACCACCACATCCACAGTGACCACGACGGGCCCTGACGATCCGTCCGGCGGCCCCGGCCGAACCGCGCCGTCGTGCGGAGGCCAGGGCGGACTCGATCGCGGTGAGCGTCCACCGGGGCGGGCCCGCAGCTCCGGGCCCGCCCCGGTGTCTGTTGTCCCGTACCGCTGAACCCTGAGCACGCGTCATCGAAGGGTGAGCGGAGATCGGCACGGTCCACGGCGCCCGCCCCCGAGACCGATCGGCATCGAACGGCCCGTGAGCCGCGCTCGTCTCCGATACCCCTCCCCCGCACGCGGGCTCGCGCGCCACGTTGCCGCGCACACCCCTGCGCCTCACCGGCCGAGAGCCGACCCCAGTGAGGCCGAAAATGGAAGCTGTTCGTTCACCGACCGGTGGGTAACATCCGCCGAAGGCCACTTCCAGCCGCTGCGCGGGGCACGGCCTCGCGCGCCAACGCTCACCCACAGAGGGCCGAATGCCGACTTCCAGATTTGTCAAGTACCTGACAGTTACGGTGGCACTCCTGCTGCCCGCGCTTCCGGGCACAGCCACCGCCGCCCCACAACCCTCGACTCCCACCGCACGCTCCGCCGCTGCGGACGCCGCCTGGCAACCGCCCCTGTCGACCCGCGGACGCTACATCGTCGACGCCCATGGCTCCCGCTTCCGGCTCAAATCGGCCAACTGGGACGGCGCGCAGGGGTCGTGGACCGGCAGCGGCAGCACCGGTGACCCCGCCAACCACCACGCCGGGCAGAACTCCCACGGCATCCCCCTCGGCCTGGACCGCGTCACACTGCCCGACCTGATGGCCGACTTCCACGAACTCGGCATCAACAGCATCAGGCTGTCATTCTCCAACGAGATGATCCACAGCACGGTTCCGGTGCCGGACGCCGCCGTAGCGGCCAACCCGCAGCTCCGCGGCAGGACACCGCTGCAGGTCTTCGACAGCGTCGTTGCCGCGCTGACCGGAGCGGACTTCGCAGTCGTCCTCAACAACCACACCAACACCTCCCGGTGGTGCTGCGGCATCGACGGCAACGAACGCTGGAACAGCAACCAGTCGACCCAGCGCTGGACGGACGACTGGGTGTTCATGGCCCACCGTTACGCCGCCGACCCCCGGGTCGTGGGGGCCGACCTCTACAACGAGGTGCGCCGGGACATACTGGACGATCCCAACTGGGGTCTGGGCGACAACCACGACTGGTACGCAGCCTCCCAACTCGCCGCGGACCGCATCCTCACCGAGGCCAACCCCGACCTCCTGATCGTCATCGAGGGGATCAACTGGACCGGCCTGCCCGTCGACGGACTGCCGCACGGTCGCCCCCAGCTCACCCCCGTGCGCACGCTGTCCCACACCCTGGTGGCCTCCGACAAGCTGGTCTACTCCGCCCACTTCTACGGCTACACGGGTTCCCACCACAGCGGAGCCACCGGTATCGGCGAGACCCATGACGCCCGCTACCAGGACCTCACCCGCGAGGAGTTGTACCGGACGCTCCACGACGAGGCCTTCTTCGTCGCCGAGGAGAGCGGCAGGCATTTCACCGCTCCCGTGTGGATCAGCGAGTTCGGCGCCGGCGCCAACGAGTCGGGAGCGGCGGCCCGCACCTGGTTCGGCAACATCACCGACTACTTCGCCGACCACGACGCGAACTTCGCCTACTGGCCCCTGGTCGGCTGGGAGGGCCACGACGACTGGTCCCTGCTCCGCTACGCCCCGGACGGACGCCGGTACGGTCTGCTCGACCAAGCCGACTGGCGCAACACCGGCTGGAACCGCCTCATGTCCTCGCCGTCGGTCACCGGACCCGTCGCCGCGGCCCCCGCGTATCGGCTGCTCACCACCGACCACGGCGACCACGTCCAGTCGCTGCGGACCCGGGCCGCCGGTGACTGGGCGCCAGGAGCCTCCAAGGCCGTCTGCCCCGACGGGCTGCGCCTGATCGGCCTCGGCCACACCTCAGGCCGGGGGCTGTGCACCGATGTCACCGCGGGCGACCTGCGTGACGCGCAGGGTTCCCACACGGTCGTCACCGACGAACGTCACGTTCCGCAGGGCGGGGACTGGGCCTCGGGCTACACCAAACTGCAGTGTCCCGCCGACGAGTTCCTGATCGGCTACGCGCACCGCGGCGGTCGTACGGCGGCGGCCCTCTGCGCCCCGGCGCTCTCGCCCCTGGGGACCACCGGGCGGACGATTTGGTTCGACCGGTCCGACAACCGGCCCGCCAATACCGCAGGGGGCGACTTCGCCGTCCGTGACTACAAAGGCCAGTGCGCCGACGGCGAGTACGCGGCCGGGATCGCCTTCACCACTCGCCTGGGCAGTGCGGCGGGTCCCGCCGCGCTGCTCTGCCGCAGGCTGACCTGAGCAGGGGCGGGCAGCCGCCCCGGATCCACTTCACCGCGTAGTGGGTCCGGGGCGGCAACGGCCGCGAGCGCGTCCTCGTCCCGGCCCACATCGTCACCGCGCCGCACACCGGCCGACGCGTCGTGCGCGCCCCGACCACGGACACGCGGGCGCCGCCTGTCGTGTGCCGGCCCGGCACCCCTCGGCGGACGCGGCTCCCGGTCGGTGTCCCGGGCCCGCGCCGTTCAGCGCTCGCGCATCGGGCGGATCGTCGAGGCGGGCGGTTCGAGGCCGGTGCGGCCGCGCCGCTCGGCCCTGTCACTTCCCCGGCAGTCGCTCCACGATGTTCCGCGTGACGGTGGCCGCGAGGGCCTGGGCGCTGTCGCACAGTTGATCCACCGGTCGAGGGGCGTACACGGTCAGATGGAGCAGTTCAATGGTGCGGTGGCCGGCGGAGTTCGTGTACGTCCGGTGCGGGGTCCGTACAACACAACTGTCGTCGCTGGACTCCTGTGGCGACAGGTAGCCCCTCGTCCCGGCGATGTTCGTCGGCCGGCCCTCGTCCTCCAGTGAGTTGTCCCGGCTGTACTCCACCATGACCTCGCTGTCACCGTCGTCGCTGGACCATCCGCAGCTCCAGGAGCCGAAGCCACGCCGCTGATTGCGCGCGTCGACGCCAGGGACACGTCGGAGAGCGGCGGCGTCGAGCAGCGCACAGGCGTCGATCCGGGCCAGCGAGGTCGCGGCCATTGGTGTCGAACGCCGGGGCACCGCGGCATGGTCCAGCACGCTCACCACATGATCGGTGGTGGCGTCGGCCAGTTCGCACGGGTCGGGTGCCGGGGAATCGAGCCGTTTCCCGATGACCTGAATCTGTTTGCGGTCGGCCGTCGCGATGGCGCGTACGCAGGCATCCCCGTCCCGCTGGAACGCGGCGACCGTGACGTTGCCGACCCTGCGGGTGGGTGAGGCGCTGTCGAACTCGGCCTGTTCCGCGTCGAGATAGACCTGGGCATCGGCGACATCGTCACCTCCGCCGTTCCGTACCAGGACGTCGCACCTGTTGAACTCCCCGTAGTCCGGGGCCAGTCGCGTGTCGCCGAAGCGGCTCAGCGAGGCGGAGTCGAGCAGCTTGCAGGGGTCCGCGCCACGAGGGTCACCGATGGTGCCGGCGTTTCCCGGGGCCGAGGTCGCCGAGGCCTTCTCGTCGGCCGAGCCCGTTCCGCCGCCGCTCTCCCCGCCACGGACGACGAGCAGACCGGTGGTGACCGCCGTGACCAGGGCCACCGTTCCCAGTGTCACCGCCAGCGGACGGCGGCGACGGCGCACCGGCCTCGGCAGCCGGAGCGCGAGGGACCGCAACAGGGAAAGGGCCCGCGGCGGGAGGGGAGCCAGCCGCAGTGTGCGGCCGTCGTGCAGCCTCGCCCGGACATCAGGGGGTGGCGGTGCGGCCCGCGTCAGCAGCCGGTGCGCCTCGGCTGCGTCGGGGCGGCGTCGCGGGTTCACCTCCAGTAACGCGGCCAGCGGAGCGGTGAGCGATCCGGCCCGCTCGGCGGTCTCGATGTGTTCGTCGATCGCTCGGGCCAGGTAGGCGATGGGGTTCGCGGCCTCCCCGTAGGGCGACCGCCCCTCGACCGCCGCGAACAGGCTTGCGCCCAGGGAGAACACGTCGGCCTTCTCGTCGGCCGGCCACCCCCTCGCCAGCTCGGGCGCAAGGTACTTGGGCTTGCCGCGGAACGTCCCCGACACAGTCGGTGTCTGCGTGACGTCGCTCCACAGCGCCCGCGCGATCCCGAAGTCCATCAGCCGGGCGATGCCTTCGTCGGTGACGAGGATGTTCTCGGGCGTCACGTCGCCGTGCACCACGCCCTCGGCGTGGGATTTCGCGAGCGCGGCCGCGATCTGGCACCCGACCGACCCGGCTTCCTCGGGCGTGAGCGGTCCGTCTTCGGTCACGGTCTGCGCGAGGCTGCGCGCGGGCACGAACTCCATCACGATCCAACAGGCCGCCTCTTCCTCGACGTAGTCGAAGACGGGCACGATGTTCGCATGATGCAGCCGGGCAGCGAACCGCGCTTCTCTCCTGAGCCGTTTCGCGGCCCCGTTGTCATCCGGGCGTGCGCACTTGACCGCGACGAGACGCTCCAGCATCTCGTCCCACGCCCGCCAGACGACGCCCATGCCCCCTCTGCCGATGAGCGCCTCCAGGACGTAGCGGTTGTCGACCTTGTATCCGGCCCGAGGTGTCACCAGCACCGCTCCACTTCCCCATCGCTTCCACCACACGCGTGGTGGCGGGACAGTCACGGAGTGTACTCAACGGCGGCTTGGCGGCGCGCCGTTTCGCAGCACTCCGTACGCTCCCGGCCGGTGGCACCATCCGGCCCTCGTGCTGCCACGTGTACGCGCCGGCGTCGCGCCGGGCCGTCCCTTCCTCGCCGACCCCTTCCTCGCCGACCCCGGCCTCGTCCACCGGATCCGCACCGGGGCCCCGGTCAACGCCGTGCGCGCCACGTACGCGATGTACACCGGAGGCCCCACCCGCCGCACCGGCCATCCCGCCCTCCGCACCCACGGCTGACCAGCGCCTTGCCACCCCCGTCCGACGGGGAGTGGGCCTTCGGCTCACCCAGGAGGAAGGCCCACCGGCGTCGGCAATGCCGCGGTGCGGGAGGGCTCGCGCGGCGGTCAGCCCCTGGCGACCGCGATGCTGCCCTTGAGACGTTCACCGGCCTCGTACACCATGTAGGGCACTCCCCCTTCGGTGCCGAAGCTGGGGGCGGCACTGCGGCCGTTGTCGGGCGCGCCGTTCGCGGAGTCGTAGAAGCGGCCGAGGTGGCGGCGGAGCGTGAAGTCCTTCCCGACCTCGGTGATCATGAGGTCGCCGCCGCTGGCCTTGTCCTTGTTGTAGACGACGAAGGCGCTGCCGTCGCGGGTCAGCAGGTGCGGGCCGCCGATGTTGACGGCCGACACGTCGGTGTGGCTGACGAGGGCCTTCTGGTCGAAGGTCCAGGTGCGGCCGTCGGCCGACCAGCCCCAGTGGATGTCCCGGTGGTTGGTCCTGTTGTTCAGCATGAAAAGCATCACGTAGTGGGCGTTCTTCGCGGGCAGTTCGTGCGGGAAGACCCGGGCGTACGAGGTCTCCGTGGTGCCCGCCGGCAGCATGGACGTGGTGAGAACCGTCTTGTCGTACGTGAAGTTGATGCCGTCCTTGGACCGGGCCAGTCGTGTCGTGGTGTTCTCGCCGTGGAAGTAGAGCCACATCTCCTTGGCGGTCTCGTTCCACATCACGTGCGGGGAGGACACATGGCTCACGGAGTAGTGCGGCTGCCAGACGTTCGCGACGATCGGGTTGCGCGGGTACTCGGTGAAGGGCCCTTCTATGTGGTCCCCGTACGCGAGGCAGATCCCGCCGGGCGCGTCGTGCGGCGCGTAGTAGAGGTAGTAGCGGCCGAGCGGCGCGGACAGTCGTCCCGCGGTGCCCCGGATGCACGGGAAGATGATCTCGCCGGTGGGGTTGTACTTGAGCTGTCCGGGCGTCAGGAGGGTTTTGACGTAGCGGTAGTCGGGGAACCCGCCGGGGGCGGCGGCCGGCTGGGCGGCGAGCGCCGGGGAGGCCGTGGCGGCCGTGGAGCCGGCGGCGAGCGCCGCCGCGGTCGCGGCGGCCGACTTGAGGAGGATGCGGCGGCTGGGCTGGTGTGTCTCGTTCTCGTGCATGGAGTACTCCGTCCCGATATGCGGCAGGGGTGTGTGTCGGAGATGAGCTGGTCAGAGTGCGGTGGCCGCGGTGACGCAGAAACCGCTGAGGGCGACGAACCAGACGTAGGGCAGGGTGCGGATCATCACCTGCTGGGGGTTGACGCCCGCGTACTGCGCGCTCCACACGGTCTGGGTGCTGGTGGGGTCGGCGACGCCGAACACCTGGTTGTAGGAGGCGGTGAGGCCGAGCACGGCGACGGCCGGGTAGATGCCGGCGGCGATGAGGACGCCCGCGATGCCGGCGCCGAGGCCGTACACGTTGAGCGGCCCGCGGTACAGGCACAGCGGCACCAGCACCGTGAAGACCACGACGAACAGCACCGGGTTCTGCGGGCTGACCGCTTTGACGAGGGGTTCGAGCGCGTTCACGGAGCCGGGGAGCTTGACCGCGGCGAGCAGGATGCCGATGGCCACGAACAGCGTGATGGGGGCGGCGGCCACCTCGAAGCCGTTGTACAGGGTGCGCAGCAGCCGGCGGTTCATGTCGCGTGGGCGGGTGGTCGTCACGAGTGCGTAGAGGACCCCGGCGAGCAGCGAGGGGATGATCGCGATCTCGAAGCCGAGGGCCAGTACGAGCGGGACGACCGGGGTGAGCAGCGCGTACCACGGGGCGTCGCCGAGGCGGGCGCGCCGCTTGCCGGCCGCGGTCCGCGGCTCCTCGGTGCGGAAGGCCCAGGCGTGTTCGACCCCGCGCCTGCGGGACTCGACGAGGACGAACACGACGGCGGCGAGCAGCGCGAACGGGAAGAGCTTGATCATGAAGTCGCGCACCTCGGGGACCGGCATGTCGAGGGCGCTGGAGAAGAACTGCCAGACCGGCAGCTCGAAGGGTATCCCCGCGGCGATGCCCATGAGGATCGTCCCCGCGGCGGTCACCTTGGGGATGCCGACGGCGATCATGGCGGGGATGCCGATGATGCCGGCGAGCATCGCCGCGGGCGCGGAGCCGGTCACGGTGCCGATGAGGGTCGAGACCATCAGCACGCCGAGCGCGACGACCGTGGGCCGGTCGCCGCCGAACTCGACTATCTTGCGGACGAGGGTGCCGGCGATGCCGGTCTCGTCGAGCAGCTTCCCCAGCCAGGATCCCAGCAGGATCGCGATCATCGTCGCGGCGAGCATGGGAGCGCCCTCTTGGAGGACCGTGTCGAGGACGCTGTTCTCGCCGGTGACCGGGGCGCCCGAGACGAAGGCGATGACCACGCCGAGCAGGACGAGCGCGAAGGCGGTGGGGAGCTTCTTGGTGAGCATCGCGGCGACACCGGCCGCCATGATGATCAGGATGACGATGCCCATGACTTACTTCTCTCTTGCCGGTGCGGCTGACGCGGCCAGGGCGGCGGACAGCAGGAGCGGGCTGCGGCCCAGGCCGCAGACGGATTGCGCGTAGGCGTGCGCGGCGAGTTCCTCGGCGCCCGCGACGTGGGCGAGGACCCGCAGGCGGCCGAGGCGCAGCGCGGTGTGGCCGAGGGCCTCTTTGAGCGCGGTGCGCTCGGGGCCGTGGTGAAGCCGTTCGTGGACCGCCTCGTGGGCGAGGGCGGCGGCCCGGACCGAGCCGGCCGGGAACCACTCCCGCCAGCCGTGGGCGGTCACCAGGCGCTCCGCCGCGGCGACGGAGTCCGTGTACAGCTCGACGGTGGGGGGCCTGGAGGTGTAGCGGGCGAGGAGCCCGCGCTCCAGGCCGCCTTCGCGCTCCACGATCCGGGACGGGGCGGGCGTCCCGGCGGGGGCCAGTGCGGCGCCGAACTCGGCGGCGGTCGCGGCCCAGTGGCGCAGCAGTCCGGGGTCGCGGCCCTCGTGCAGCGAGAGGGAGCCGAGGAAGCGCGCGCCGTACTCGACGTCGTCGACGGCGGCGAGAGCGGAGACCGTCCGGGTGGCGGTGGGGCGGCTCATATCCGCTCCTCCACGATCGCGACGACGGGCTCGTCGCCGGGGCGGCCCTCCAACTCGGTACGGGCCAGCGCGAGCAGGGGCTGCGGGTCGAGCACGCCGGAGAGGTCGGCGATGCGGGAGCCGATGAGCAGCCGTAGCGCGGGGGCGCGGACGCCACCGTCGCCGTAGGCGGTGGCGGCGTCGACGAGGGTGGCGAGGGTCTGCTGCGCGGAGCCGACGACGGTGGTGTGCACGCGGGCGTCGAGGGCGTGCAGCCGGACCACGCCGTCGGCGTCGACGACGCGCACCGGGTGGCGTACTCCGCGCAGTCTGCGGCGCAGTTCGGTGCCGTAGACGGTGTAGGCGGGGGTGCCCGCGAGGACGTCGACCTGGTTCTCGGGGACCTTGAGGCTCTCGGCGGCCAGTCGCAGGCGTTCGGCGTCGTCGGCCCGGTGGGCGCGGTCCTGGGTGCGCAGTTCGGTGGCGCCGGTGGCGACGGCGCGTACGGTGTTGGTCTGCGGGTCGACGGTGACCTCCACCTCGACGGCGGAGGGGGCGGCGCCCTGGGCGACAACGGCCCGTTCGGCCTCGGAGCGCACCGCGAGGATGTCCTCCTGGCCGGCGCCGGGGATGATCCGTTCGATCTGTTCGCGTACGAGGGCGAGGGCGACCCCGATGGGGCTGATGACCTCGCTGTGGGCGGCGATGCGCCCCTCGTGGCCGGTCGTGGCGGCGAGGTGCGGGGTGACGGAGGCTGCGCCGCCGCCTCCGCCGACGAGCAGGACGGTGTCCTTGTCGAGGCGGTATTCGTCGATCATGCTGTCGACGACACTCCTGATCTGTGCGACGCCGGCGTCGAGGATCCGGCCCGCGGCCGTGTCGACGTCGGTGCCGAGGGCCGCGGCCAGCGGGGCGACGGCGGCACGGGCGACGGCGCGGTCGGCGTGCGCGAAGTCACCTTCGGGGACCCGGCCCAGGGCGTTGGCGGCGCAGGTCAGGGTGAGGGCGTAGCGGCCGCCCGCGGCGTCGAGCACGACGTGGTCGTCGGCGTCCTCGGGCAGCGGGCGTACGGTGGTGAGCCGGGCGCCCGCGAGGTCGTCGGCGGAGGCGAAGCACGCGTAGGGCAGTCCGGCGATGTGCGCGCTGCGCGGGCCGACGGTGGTGACCTTCCCGCCGCTCATCCGGATCATCGAGCCGCCGCCGACGCCCACGGTGCGCACGTCGAGCGCGGAGAGGTAGGAGGATTTCCCGAGGAGGGGCACGTGGCGCACCGCGACCTTGCCGCGGCGCACCACGCTGATGTCGGTGGAGGTGCCACCGGTCTCCAGGAAGACGCCTTCGCTGACGCGTTCCCGCATGAGTGCCCCGGCGACGCCGGCGGCGGGTCCTGAGAGCACGGTCAGCAGCGGGCGGCGGCGCATCTCGTCGAGCGACATGACGCCGCCGTCGCAGCGCATCACCATGAGCGGGGCGGTGACGCCGGCTTTGGTGATGGAGGCGTCCACGAGGTCGGCGGTGGCGAACATCTTCGGCAGGATGGCCGCGTTGACGGCGGCGGTCCTGCTGCGCTTGTGGATGCCGTAGAGCGAGGTGATGTCGTGCGCGGCGGTCACCGGCAGGCCGCGTGCGGCCGCCACCTCCCGTACGGCGTCCTCCCCTTCGGGACGGTCGACGCTGAACGGCTCCGTGGCGACCAGGACCTGGGCGCCGCCGCGCACCACCTCGTCGACGGCGCGTTCGACGGCGGCCCGGTCCCCGGGGTCGGAGACATGGGCGTAGACCAGTGGGAACCGCTTGCCGGGCGTCAGTTCCAGCTTGGCGAGGGAGGCGAGGCGGCGGGTGAAGGCGGACCCGGCACCGGTGCCGATGCCGAGCATCCCGACCGGGGTGACATCGCCCTCCAGCAGGGCGTTGGTAGCCTGTGTCGTGCCGTGGGCCAGGAAGGCGACGTCCTCAGGGGCATGTCCGGTCTGTTCCAGCAGGCGGTCGAGCGCTTCCACGATGCCGTGGGCGACCCCGTCCTCGTGATGGTGGCTGGTGGGAACCTTCACCTGCCCGAGCAGGTCGAGGGTCGTGGCGTCCACTGCCACGGCGTCGGTGAAGGTTCCGCCCACGTCGATGCCGACGCGGATGCGGTGGGTGTTCATGGTCCGGGCACCTCCTTGTGCTCTGGATCGGCGCGTACGCGGGCGGTGGGCCGGGCGGGGCAGGTGGAGCTGCTCCCGTCCGGCCGTCCCGCCGCCCGGCGACCGGGCGCGCCGTCCTGCTTCCCGGTCTCCGGTGGATTCAGTAGCCGCGTACCTGCGGCCAGTGGCGTTCGACTCCGGCGCGGTCGAGCAGGGCGGCGAAGGTCTCGAAGCGCTTGTCCTCGGCCTGCACCTCGCGCGGTTCGACGCCTTCGTCGAGGCAATGGGCTGCGAGCGCGCCGGCGACCTCGCCGATGTTCCATTCGACGGGGTGCAGCCGGTAGCAGCCGTTGGTGATGTGGGTGGTGCCGATGTTCTTCCCGGCGGGCAGCAGGTTGCGCGTACGGCGCGGGACGAGTGCGCCGAGCGGGATCTCGAAGGGCACGGAGCCGATGTCGATGTAGTTGTCGCCGCCGGTCGAGGGGTGCAGGTCGATGCGGTAGCTGCCGACGCCGACCGAGTCCCGGTGGCGGGTGCCGCCGGTGGGGCCGACGATGTCGATCGCCACGTCCTGTTCGGTGACGGTCGTGACGGCCTTGATACGGCGGGACTCGCGCACGTACGGGGCCTTGGCGAGGCCGTCCTCGGTGCCCATGACGTCGGGGCGCAGCCGCAGCCCGGGGAAGCCGGCGCCGCCGTCGGGGCGCGGGGCCTCGGTCTGGAGCCAGTACAGGACGGACAGCGACAACTGCTTGGCCTCGCGGACCGCTTCGGCCGCGGTCTGTTCGCCGGCGCCGATCAGCGGCTTGAGCCAGTAGTCGTTGAGCGGCCAGTTGACGAGCGTGATGTCGGAGTCGAAGGAGCCGTCCTGGTGCAGCTTGCGCGCGAGGATGCGGCGGAAGCCGAAGAGTTCCTTGTCCCCGGCGTCGGCGGACTGGTCGGCGCTGACGGCGAGCGGGTCGACGTCCGGGTTCGGCACGAAGGTGCGCGGCACCGCCTCCAGGCTGCGCGGGTCGGGCGCCAGGAAACCGAGGAGCGGGCCGGGCCAGAACTCCGGGGTGTAGCTTCGCCAGAAGTCGTAGTCGGCGGGCCTCTCTGTCGTGTGGTCCTCGCCCTCGTGGTGGGAGAGCGCGAAGCAGAAGGTGATGCCCTGCTGGTTGAGCGGGTCGGCCTGCTCGGGGGCGTGCGGTTCGCCGAACTCGGCGCGGGACTCGGCGCCGAGCGCGTGCTCGACCCCGGCCAGCTCCAGCAGTTCGCCCGTCTCGGTGGCGTCGAGGACGTAGGGGGCGGTGAAGGTACGGCGGCCACCGCCGCGCAGGTCCTCCAGGGTGACGGACCGTACGGTGTCGCCCTCGGTCTCGGCGGCCACCGGGCGGTGTTCGGTGAGCAGGGTCAGCCGGCCGGCGGAACGGTACGGGGCGAGCAGGCCCTCCAACGCGGCCAGCGCGACGCGGGGTTCGGCGCACAGCTTGCTGACCCGGCCGGCGCCGGGGTTGAGTCCCGGCAGTGCGGCCGCCTCGGCGCGCAGCGGGTACCAGTCGCGGTAGTAGCCTCGAATGGCCTCGCGCAGCGCGCGGTAGGAGGCGGTGACGCCGAACTGCTCGACCCAGGGGTGCTCGTCCGGCGGGACGGCCTGCGAGGTGAGCTGGCCCCCGATCCAGTCGGTCTCCTCGGTGAGGACGACCGTACGGCCGGCGCGGCAGGCGGCCAGGGCGGCGGCGACACCGCCGAGTCCGCCGCCGACGACGAGGATGTCAGGTTGGCTGGTCACGGTTCTCCTTGTGATGCTCTGTGGTGCGTTGTGGTGCGTTGTGGTGCGTTCTGGTACGGGTGCTGCGGGCCTGCGCGTGGTGTGGGCGGCGCGGACGTCCGGGGTGCGGGGGTTTGTGGAGGGTCAGGCGCCGCGGGGCGGGGGTCCGGCCGTGGCGCCGGGCCGGAAGGGGCAGGCCACGAGGGGTTCGTCCGCCTCCTCCCCCGCGACCAAGGCGGCGAGCAACCGGACGGCGGCGGCACCGAGTTGGGGGCGGGGGATGTCGAACCCGGTGGGGACGGGGCCTGCCGCGAGATCGGCGGGCGGGCTGCCGAGCAGGGCGAGGCTCACCTCGCCGGGGCAGTCGAGGCCGGCCTCGTCGACGGCGGTGCGCAGGGCCCGCCACGGGCCGCCCGTGTCGGTCTCCTCGGCGACCAGGGCGGTCACCCCGTCGTCGAGCCACTCCCGCAGCCGTTCCGGGGTGAGCGTGCGTTCGGGGTCGGCGGTACGGAAGACCGCGTCGGGTCCTGCGGGCAGTCCGGCTTCCTCCAGCCCCTTGAGGAAGCCGTGCTCGCGGTCGGTGGAGGCGGGCGCGTCGTCGTCCTCGCGGACCAGCACGATGCGGCGGTGACCGAGCGCGGCGAGCCGGGCGACGACCTCGTGGCTGGCGCTCACGTAGTCGGCACCGACCCAGGCCAGGCCCTCCAGTTCGTCCCTGCGGCCCAGGTGGACGACGGGAAACCCGTCCCCGACCAGGCGCCGCAGTTCCTCGGTGGGCGCGTGCCGCCCCAGGAAGAGGCAGCCGTCGGCGAGCCTGACCCTGCTCAGGGCGTCCGGTCCTGCGGCCCCCGCGCCACCGGAGCTGGAGCCGGTGAAGAGCACGAGGTCGTAGCCGCGGGCCGCTGCCTCCCGCTCCACGCCGACCAGGAAGGGGTAGTACGAGTGCTGCACGTCGGTGGGGAAGGTCGCGGTGAAGCTGAAGACACCGAGCAGGTCGTTGCGCGCGGCGGCGAGCCTGCGGGCCGCCGGGTCCGGTACGTAGCCGAGACTGCGGGCCGCGTCGAGCACCTTCTGCCGGGTCTCCGGCGAGATCGCGGCGCCCTGCTTCTTGCCGCCGAGCACGAGCGAGACCGTGGCCTGCGAGACCCCGGCCAGCCGGGCCACCTCGGCCTGGCGCGGCCGTGAGGTGCGGCCCGGTGGTGTGGCGGCCCTCCCTGGCTTGGCCCGCTTGCGTGGTTGCTCCACCGGCACTCCTCCTCGGCTCGACCGTCCGTTAATGCGCATTAGTAATGCGCATTAACTGCACTTTGGGCCGCGGTGGGGCTCACGTCAAGAGGTCGAACAGGGGAGTTTTCGCCGGGCCTCGCACACCCGGGCCGACCGAGCCCACGCGTGAACTTCCGTCAGGTCCCGTGCGTACGCACGTCCGGCGCGGGCGTGAGCGCACCTCGCCAGGTCGCCACATTCCCGTTGTCCGGTTCGGATTTACGGGTCCACGGGAGAGTCACGTACGGACCCCGCTGGTCAGCCCGTGGTGACCCGCTCGGGCTCGGCGGCCTGCGTCGGGCCCGGCGTGGCAGCGGCGCGGGACCGTACGGTGAGGACGGCGAGGCAGCCGACGACCAGGACGATGCCGAACCACCCCAGGAAGGGCAGGCGCTCACCGACGACCAGGACGGCCAGGACGGCCGCGACGGCGGGTTCCAGGAGCGTGAGGGTGGTCGCGGTGCTCGCCGGGACATGGGCCAGACCCCAGCCGAAGAGGACGTAGCCGAGGAACATGGGCACCAGGGCCATGTACGCGCCGACGGCCGCGTTCGACCAGGACTCCACCAGCGGAGCACCGGTGAGCGCCAGCACGGGCAGGAGCAGCAGCCCGCCGGTCCCGAAGACGGCTCCCATCGCCGCGCCGGAGGTGATGCCTCGGCTGATCAGGCGGTGGGCCGCCCAGGAGTACAGGGCATAGGTGACTCCGGCCACCAGGCCCAGCCCCACACCGAGGACCGTGGAGCCCAGCGGCCTGAGCCCGGAGCCGTCGTGCGCGCCGGCCGCCTCGGCGGCTTCGGCCAGGCAGAGCAGTACGGTTCCGGACAGACCCAGGGCGACGCCGGTCATCCAGCGGCGGGTGAGGCGGCGTCCGTCCACCGCGCGCTCGATGACCGCCGAGGCGAGCGGGGCCGATCCGATCGACACCACGGTCCCGGCGGCCACCCCCGCCAGACGCATGCTGCTGTAGAACGCCAAGGGGTAGACCGCCACCGCCAGGGCGCCGAGCAGCAGCGCACCTCGCTGCGCCCGCAGCGCGGACGCCTGCCGGGACATGCGGCGGGCGGCGACGAGGGCCTGGAGCAGTCCGCCCATCCCCATGGCGAGGGCCCCGATCGCCAGGGGGCCCACTCCGGGGGCGAGAGTCGCGGCCGTACCCGTGGTGCCCCACAGCACCGAGGCGAGGAGAATGCACAGCGACCCGGCGCCCACCCCGGCGGATGCCTCTCGGCCGGCCCGCGTCACAGTCGATCCAGCAGGTCGGACGCCATCGCCCGGGCATGCCGCACGCGGGTGTCCCCACCCTCCAGGCCGGCCCGCGCCATCGCCCCCTCCAGCAGAAACGCCAGGTGCTCCGCGATCGCGCGCGCCTCCTCGGGCCGCTCGGGCAGGATCTCCCCGACGTGTCCGGCGAGCAGGGACTCGACCTGCTCCTTGTGCCGGCGTACCACGGACCGCCCCTCGTCCCCGGCGGGCAGCTCGGCCGCCGCGTTCAACAGACCGCAGCCGCGAAAGCCCCGCTCGTACGCGAAGGCCGCGTGATCGGCGTACGCGTCGAAGACCGCCAGCACCCCGCCCCGGCCGTCCCGCACGCCGTCCAGCCGCCGCCGGTACAGCTCCAGCCACTCCTCGTGGCGCGCGTCGAGATAGGCCATCACCAGGTCGGCCTTGGAGGAGAAGTTGTTGTACAGGCTCATCTTCGCGACGCCCGCCTCGGCGGTGATCGCGTCGATCCCCGTCGCCGTCACGCCGTCCGCGTAGAAGCGGCGCGAGGCGGCGGCGAGCAGTCGTGCCCGCGCGGCCCCGCGCCGCCTGCGGGGGCGCTCCCCCGCGGTGCCGGTGTCAGCCATCGGCCCCTCCATCACTCAATAGGTAGGTCAGTCTACCTAATCAGTGACAGGGCCGAGCGGACCCCGCTCGCACGCATCGGCCGGCACGGGGTGGCCGTCGGACTGGGCCGGACCGGCTGCGCCCATCTGTTCCTGCTCCTCATCCCGGAGGCCACCGGGAACGCCGGGATCCCGCTGATCCTCATCCTCCTGTTCATGATGGCGGCCGGCTCCTCCGAGGTCTCCGTCGGGCCGATCGGACTGTCACCGGCGACGGAGACCGGCCCGGCGACGTCCCGTTCCCAGCCGGCCGTCTCAACTTCCGGACCCTCGCGCCCGTCTCCTCGGATCAGGGCTCAAGCGCTGAGCGTGGCGTCGGGCGCGGGTCAGTTGCTGCGGCGGCTGAGGCTGTAGACGAGGATCAGCACAGCCGCCGCCATCACCAGCACGTGCAGCCACGCGGGGGCCTCGGAGGCGTCGGTGGCCAAGGTCGTCGTGAGCGAGGTCATCATGATGTCTCCTTCAACACGGCCGTCCGAGACGGAACCGCGTTCGTCGTGTGTGTCCTTGCCGCGCCGGAACGGGCCCGGATCGGGCCCGTCGTCGGCGTACGGAGGACGCGCTTCGGGTCACAGTGCCGCGTGGAGTGGGGTCCGGCCGCTGCCGGTCGGGGCGCCGCACGTCGCCGACGCCCGCCACGCGCGGGGCCGGCGGTGCCGGACCGGGCAGCATGGCGTTCACCGACGTGACGGCTCCGCTCGACACGATGTCGGCGGCACGGGTCAGGAAGGCGATGACCATCAGTACGCGACTGTCCCGACATGACCGACTCCTCCGGCGGTTGATATGCGGGTGCCCCCGAATCGTGACGGCAGACCTGTTCCCGCTCAGTCCGGTCACCGGTCGACGCGCGCGGCGATCCGGACGTCCAGGGCGTCCTCGCCGTCCGTGGGAGGTGGCCGTGGACGCGTGCAGGACAACTGCGGGTGGGTGAGGTGGCCGTGGGGACCGCTGTCGGCCGGACGGTTACGTCGCCGGGGCCACCGACGGCGAGAGGGACGAACCGTCCTCACCCGGCGGCGCGGGGACCGCCCGGTCGCGCGCGTCGCCCGGCGTCCCGTTCTCGAACTGCGTGCGGTACAGCTCCGCGTACCGCCCCTCCGCGGCGAGGAGTTCTTCGTGCGTGCCCCGTTCGACGATCCGGCCGTCCTCGACCACGAGGATCAGATCGGCGGCCCGTACGGTGGAGAGCCGGTGCGCGATCACGACGGCGGTACGGCCTTCCAGGGCCTCGGCGAGCGCTGCCTGCACCGCCGCCTCGGAGGTGTTGTCGAGGTGCGCGGTCGCCTCGTCGAGGATCACGACACGCTGCCGGGCGAGCAGCAGCCGGGCGATGGTCATGCGCTGGCGTTCGCCGCCGGAGAGCCGGTAGCCGCGCTCACCGACGACGGTGGCGAGCCCGTCGGGCAACGAGCGGACGAGACTGTCGAGGCGGGCCCTGCGCAGGACGTCCCACAGCTCGTCGTCGGTGGCTCCGGGCCGGGCGAGGAGCAGGTTGGCGCGGACGGACTCATGGAAGAGATGGCCGTCCTGGGTGACCATGCCGAGCGTGGCGCGCAGGGATTCGGCGGACAGGTCGCGTACGTCGACACCGCCGATGCGGACGGTGCCCGCGTCCGTGTCGTACAGGCGCGGGAGGAGTTGCGCGATGGTCGACTTGCCCGCGCCCGACGAGCCCACGAGGGCGACCGTCCGGCCGGGCTCGGCGCGGAAGGAGATGCCGTGCAGCACCTCGGCGCCGCCGCGGGTGTCGAGCGAGGCGACCTCTTCCAGTGAGGCGAGGGAGACCTTGTCGGCGGAGGGGTAGCCGAAGCGTACGGCGTCGAACTCGACGGAGACGGGCCCGTCGGGGACCGGCCGGGCGTCGGGTCGCTCCGCGACGAGGGGGCGGAGGGCGAGGACCTCGAAGACCCGCTCGAAGCTGACGAGGGCGCTCATCACCTCGACGCGGGCGCCGGCGAGCGCGGTCAGCGGCGCGTAGAGGCGGACGAGGAGGAGGGAGAGCGCGACCACGGCGCCGGGTTCGAGGCTGCCGCGCAGGGCGTAGGAGCCGCCGAGCCCGTAGACGAGTGCCAGGGCCAGGGCGGAGACGAGGGTCAGGGCGGTGATGAACGTGGACTGCGCCATGGCCGTACGGACCCCGATGTCCCGTACTCTGCGGGCGCGCGCCGCGAACTCGGCGGACTCGTCGTCGGGCCGCCCGAACAGCTTGATCAGGGTGGCGCCCGGTGCCGAGAACCGCTCGGTCATCCGGTTGCCCATCGCGGCGTTGAGGTCGGCCGCCTCCCGCTGAAGCCGCGCCATACGGGTGCCCATCCGGCGCGCGGGCACCACGAACACGGGCAGCAGGACGAGCGCGAGGAGCGTGATCCGCCAGGAGAGGGTGAGCATCACGGCGAGGGTCAGCAGCAGTGTCACCACATTGCTGACGACACCGGAGAGTGTGTTGCTGAAGGCGCGCTGTGCGCCGATCACGTCGTTGTTGAGCCGGCTGACGAGGGCCCCGGTGCGGGTACGGGTGAAGAAGGCGACGGGCATGCGCTGGACGTGGTCGAAGACCGCGGTCCGCAGATCCAGGATCAGCCCCTCGCCGAGGGTGGCGGAGAGCCGGCGGCCGAGGAGGCCCAGGCCGGCCTCGGCGAGGGCGATGAGCGCGATGAGCAGGGCGAGCCGGACCACGATCCGCTCGTCGCCGCCGGACACGATCGCGTCGACGACGCGGCCGGCGAGGACGGGTGTGGCCACCGCGAGCAGCGCGGTGGCCACACCGAGCAGGACGAACTGGATGATGCCCCGGCGGTGGGGCCTGGCGAAATCGGCGATCCCGCGGAGGGTGGCACGGGCGAACGGCTGGTTCCCGGGGCGGGCGTTCATGACGTTCTGCAACTGCGTCCAGGCTGTGGTCTCCATACTCATGGGAGGACCGTAGAACCTCAAGTGACGTTGAGGTCAATCGTGGTCGCCGGAACTCCGCCCGGGTACGGAGAGCCGCTGTCAGCCGTGGTCCGGGCGGAGCCCGCGGTTCGTGCCGGAGCGGTCGATGTCCAGGTCCATCGGGGCCGTCAGGGAGGTGCCGCTGTTCCAGAAGCCGAACAGGTGGACGCCGAAGAGCACCAGGCCGTGCCGGGCCGCGAAGGCACGGGCCCCACGGCCAGGACGACCGGCACCGTTCCCGTTCCCATGCGCGGTCCCCTCGCCTGAAGCGGCTGTCCGTGTGCTCCACAACTCCCCGTCCGACCGCGGGCCTATCCGGGTGAGCCGGTCATTCCCGTACGCCGGTCGGCTCCACCGCCCCTCGGCGCAGGGCGAGTCCGGCCGGGACGACCGCCGAGACCACGGCGAGCACCACGCAGATGCCCACGGTCGCGCCGAGTGCCGTCCACGGGATCTCGATCGGCGTCCACACCGCGAGCAGGGCCAGCGCGCTCCACATGCCCATCAGGTTGAGGGCGGCGACCGACGCTCCCAGCATCGCGCCGACCACGACCACCATCAGCGCCTCGGCGGCCACCAGACGCAGCACCTGCCCCTTGGCGGCTCCGGCCAGCCGCAGCACGGCCAGGTCGCGGACCCGGTCGGAGGTCGCCATGACCATGGTGTTGGCGAGCGAGATGCCGGTGTACAGCAGGGCGATGCCGAGGACCAGCAGGAGGCCCATCCGCGTGGTGCGGTTGGTCTCGGGGTACGTCGCCCGTACCCACTGCCGCGGAGTGAGCACTTCCCCGCCGGACGCGCGGGCCGCGTCCCGCACTCCGGCGCCCACAGCGGACGCGTCGGCGCCGTCCGCGACGCGCACGTCGGCCCGGTCGACGGGCGCGTTCGGCGCGTTGCGCGGGGTGATGTAGACGCCGTTGCCGCCGGTGCCGACCGCCATGACCGCGGCGATCGTCAGGGACTTCCTCGCTCCGTCACCGAGCCACACCTCCACACGCTGCCCCACCGAGTGCCGCTCCCACTCCTCGTTGACGATGATCGAACCGTCGTCCAGGTCGCTCACCTTCCCCGCGACGAGCGGGAGTTGGAGAGTGCGGGTGAGCAGGCGGGGGTCGGCGGCGCGGGCCTCGGACGTGACCAGCGCCACGCCCTCCTCCCGTACGTACACGGCGCTCGCCCTGGTCGCGGAGACCTCGGCGCCGGGCACGGCGCGCAGCCTGTCCAGCGTCACGTCGTCGAAGCCCACGTCGCCCGCCGGGGTGACCACGAAGTCGGCGGTCATCCGCTCACGTACCTCGGTGGCCTTCGCCCCGTTGAGCGTGGCGGTGGCGCCCAGCAGCGAGCCCGCCAGAGCGACCGTGACCAGGACGGGCGCCGCGACGGCGGCGGTGCGCCGGACACCGGCGGCGGCGTTCTCCCGCACCAGGAGCCCCGTGGCGCCGGGAAGCCGGGACGGCGGCCAGGCGATCAGCCGGATCAGCGGGCGCGCCAGCGCCGGCGCGAGCAGGGCCACGGCGGTGATCAGCAGCATCGGCCGGCTCACATAGGTTTTACGGTGCAGCAGGTCGCCCGGGTCCGCCATCAGGACCAGGGCCAGTGTCACGACAGCGGTCAGCAGCAGGGCCCCGCCGAGCAGCCGGCGGCCCGGTGTCATCGCCCGGGTGTCCACGGACGACTCGCGCAGCGCCTCGGCGGGGCCGGTCCGCCCGGCCCGCCAGGACGCGGCCAGCGCTCCGCACACCGCCACGAGCAGGCCCGTCCAGAAGGCCATGTGGTACGGCCAGGTGTGGTCGCCGAGGGTGAACCAGCGCGGCGCGAGGTCTTCGTCGACCGCCCACCGGGCGAGCTTCGGCGCCCCGTGGTGGCCGAGCGCGCAGCCGGTCGCCGAGGCGAGCACACCGACCAGAAGCGCCTCGCAGACGACCATGCGGCGTATCTGCCCCGGGGTCGCTCCGGCCGTACGCAGCAGCCCGAACTCGCGGCGGCGCTGGGCGACCGCGAAGGCGAAGGTCGACGCCACCACGAACACCGACACGAATCCGGTGACACCGCCGGCCGTGCCGAACAGGGCGTTCATCGCGGTGAGGGCGTCGCTGTCGCGCTCGGGATCGGCGTCGGCGAACCGGCGGGCGTCGCCGGTGAGGACCCGGACACCGCCCCTGCCACCCACCGCCTCACGCACGGCCGACGCGCCTGCCTCGACAACGAGTTGGACGCTGCGGGGTGCCAACTCGGCGGCGCGGGCGTCAGTGTGGAAGACGGCGTTCTCGAAGCCGGCTCCGGCCACGGTGCCGACGACGCGTACGGTACCGGCGTCGGTCCGTACCCGAGTGCCCGGCCGGGCCCAGTCGCCGCTGACGACGATCTCGTCTGCGGCCTTCGGCGCCCGTCCCGCGTCGAGCCGGTACGGCGCGAAAGCGGCGACGGACCAGGGGTGGCCCACCAGATCGCCCGGGCCGCCCCGGGCGCGTACGGTGAACGAACGGTCCTCGACCACGGTGCCGAGGTCCTTCAGTTTCGCGATGACATCGTCCGGCACGGCGCGCGGCTGCGCGAGTTTCCGGCTGCGGTCGCCGGTCGGGGTGGGTACGCGCAGGGTGTCCATGCCCTTGACGACGACCGGTGCCGCGGCGAACCGTTCGGGCTTGCGGTCGGGTGCCTCCAGCGAGGACGCCAGGGCGAGCCCCATGACGGCGATCAGCGCCACACCCAGCGCGAGCGCGACGAAGCTGCCGGCGAATGTGACCCAGCGGACGCGCAGGGTGTGCAGGGCGGTGCTCAGCACGGCCGGGCCTCCAGCCTGGTCATGCGTGCGGCGATGTCCTCGGCGCCCGCACCGGTCAGTTCACCGTTGACGCGGCCGTCGACGAGGAAAACCACGCGGTCGGCGTAGGAGGCGGCGACCGGGTCGTGGGTGACCATGATGACCGTCTGGCCCTCGCGGTCGACCATGCCACGCAGCAGGGTGAGGACTTCGCGGCCGGTCCCCGAGTCGAGGGCGCCGGTCGGTTCGTCGCCGAAGAGCACGTCGGGGCGGGTGATCAGGGCGCGGGCGAGGGCGACCCGCTGCTGCTGGCCGCCGGACATCTCCGCCGGCCTGTGGCGCGTCCGCCCGCCCAATCCGACCTGTTGGAGTACGTCGTGGACCCGGGCCCTGGAGGGACGGTGGCCGGCCAGCCGCAGGGGCAGGGCCACGTTCTGCTCGGCGGTCAGTGCGGGGAGCAGGTTGAACGATTGGAACACAAAGCCGATGTGTTCTCGGCGCAGTAGGGTCAACCTGGTCTCGCTCAGCCCGGTCAGCTCGGTCCTGCCGACGGTGACCAGTCCGGATGTGGGCCGGTCGAGGCCCGCGGCGCACTGCAGCAAGGTCGACTTGCCGGAGCCGGACGGGCCCATCACGGCGGTGAACGTCCCTTTCGGGAAGGTGAGCGACACCTGGTCGAGGGCGGTGACAGACATCCCGCCCGTGCCGTAGCGCCGGGTTACTGAGCGCAGTTGGACCGCGTCGGTGGTCATGCGATTCCCGTCGTGTCGATGTCGGTCCTCCCGCGCCACCTGGGCGAGAGGGAAGTGCCGGGAGACGGCGGTGGTGCGGGCCGTTCCAGGAGTGGCCGGGCGCCGGGGCGGTACGGGGACGCCGGGGTGTTCAGTACGTCCGGAACACCCCGGCAGGCCAGGACGCCGTCGGGCGTCGCCTCCTTCGTCTCCGTGCTGCCTCCACGAAACCGCGAACGCGCCGCGGGCGCAGTGCGGCAGGGGTGACACATGAGGTAGGGCCAGGCCTACCCCACGGTGTCGGTCCAGCTCACCCGCGATCCGTGCCCTGGGCGGATGGCACCGGACGGCTTCGCCCTCCTACGGTGATCCCCATGCACCCTCGGAATGTGTGGCAGGCCATGTCCCGGCCGGGCTTCCTGCTGTCCGGCTGGCCCTGGCGCTCCGTCGCGTACCTGCTCACCGGGGCGGTGACCGGCGTTGTCGTCCTGGTGGTGACCGTTGCGGTGGTAGTGGTCTGCGGCGCGCTCACCCTTGCCGTGGTGGGGCTTCCGCTGTTCGTCGTGGTCATCCTCGGCGGGATCCCGGTGGCCTGGGCGGAGCGGTGGAGACTGCGCCTGGTCGACCACGACCCGGTGTCGACCCCACACCAGCAGCCGGCCGCGCCGGGGTTGTGGCCCTGGCTGACGACCCGGCTGCGCGAGCAGGCGACCTGGCGGGAGTTGGGATACGCACTGCTGTTCGCCGCTCTGCTGTGGCCGGTCGACGCCCTGGCGATCACGGTGGCCCTGTTCCTGCCGGTGTCCGTGATCGCCACCCCGTTGCTGATGGCCACGGTCGGTGAGGGGCAGGAGGCCAAGGTACTCAAACAGTGGACGGTCACCACCTGGCCGACCGCGTTCGGCGTCGCCGCGCTGGGCCTGCTCCTTCTGGGCCTGTGCTGTTACGTGCTCGGGGTCGTGGCGGGCGCGCGCGCCGCGCTGGCCCGGCTGCTGATCGCCTCTCGCGAGGGCGAGTTGGGCGCCAGGGTGGTCGAACTGGCGAACTCCCGTTTCCGGTTGGTGGACGCCTTCGAGGCAGAGCGGCGCCGCATCGAGCGCGATCTGCACGACGGCGCCCAACAGCGGCTGGTGGCCCTGACGATGGCCCTCGGCCTGGCTCGGCTGGACGCGCCGCCAGGACCACTCGCCGATCAGCTCGTCGCGGCTCACGGGGAGGCCGGCAAGGCGCTCGCGGAGCTGCGCGAGCTCATCCATGGCATCCACCCCAAGGTCCTCGCGGACTACGGCCTGCCGGCCGCGGTCGCCGACGCCGCGGACCGCTCGGTGGTCCCGGTCGACGTCGAGCTCGAACTGCCTGGCCGGCTGCCCCGGTCGGTCGAGTCAGCGGCGTACTTCGTGGTCTGCGAAGCGCTCACCAACGTCGCCAGGCACAGCGGGGCCGGGCGCGCCCGGGTGAGCGGGGATCACCGTGAAGGCCGCCTGGTCCTCCAGGTGCGCGACGACGGACGGGGCGGCGCCGACGCCGCGGCGGGCAGCGGGCTCACCGGTCTCGCGGACCGGGTGTCGGTTCTGGATGGCAGACTTGCCCTGTCCAGTCCGCCGGGTGGACCGACCCTGCTGCACGTGGAGTTTCCTTGCGAGTTGACCGAGGCCGCCGACCGCTGCGCGTAGTGCTGGCCGAGGACAGCGTGCTGTTGCGGGAAGGGCTCATCAGCCTGCTCGGCCGCTGCGGTCACGAGGTGGTGGCGGCTGTCGGGGACGCGGAGGCGCTGGTCGCCGCGGTCGAGGAGCACGCTCCCGACATCGTGGTGACGGACGTCCGCATGCCGCCCGGTTTCCAGGACGAGGGGCTGCACACGGCGGTACGGCTGCGGGAGAAACGGCCCACGCTGCCGGTCCTGGTCCTCAGCCAGTACGTGCAACGGGCGTACGCCTCGGAGCTCCTGGACTCCGGTGACGGTTCCGGGGTCGGCTATCTGCTGAAGGACCGCGTCGGCCAGGTCGAGGAGTTCGTCGACGCGCTGCACGAGGTCGCGAACGGCGGAACAGTGGTCGACCCTGAGGTGGTACGCCAACTCCTGCGCCGCCGCCGCGATCCGCTGGAACGGCTCACCCCGCGTGAGCGGGAGGTGCTGGCGTTGATCGCGGAGGGCAGGTCCAACGGATCGATCGCCAGGGAACTGGTGGTCTCCGAGGCCGCGATCGGCAAACACATCAGCGGGATCCTGACCAAGCTGGACCTGCCTCCGGCGGACGAGACCCACCGCAGGGTGCTGGCTGTCCTGGCCTATCTGCGGGCCTGACCGGGGAGGCAGCGCCAAGGGGTGAGGACCGCGGCTGTCCTCCCGAACGTCCCGTCGGGCCGGCTCCGCCGCGAACAGCGTCGGGTACGGGGCCGGCCCTCCGGCGCGATCAGGCCGCGGGGGCCGGGTAGGTCGGGTACTCGACCCCGGAGACGTGCTGGACGACGCGGATGACCTGGCAGGAGTAGCCGAACTCGTTGTCGTACCAGAGGTAGAGGATCGCGTTGTCGCCGTCGACCTTGGTGGCGCCGGCGTCGACGATCGAGGCGTGGCGGGATCCTATGAAGTCGCTCGACACCGCGTCGGGGGCGCTGATGAAGTCGATCTGGCGCTTGAGCGGCGAGGTCAGCGAGACCTCGCGGAGGTGGTCGAGCACTTCCTCGCGGGTGGTCTCGCGGGCGAGGCGCAGGCTGAGGATCGCGATCGAGACGTCCGGCACCGGGACCCGGATCGAGCTGCCGGTGATGGTTGCCTTGAGGTCGGGCAGCGCCTTGGCGACGGCGGAGGCGGCGCCGGTCTCGGTGATGACCATGTTGAGCGCCGCCGAGCGGCCACGGCGGTCGGAGCCGTGGTAATTGTCCAGCAGGTTCTGGTCGTTGGTGAACGAGTGGACGGTCTCCACGTGGCCGCGCAGGACGCCGTACTCGTCGGCCATCGCCTTCAGCGGCGGGACGATCGCGTTGGTGGTGCAGGACGCGCAGGACAGGATCCGCTCGTCCGCCTTGATCGTGTCGTGGTTGACGCCGTGGACGATGTTGGGGACGTCGCCCTTGCCCGGTGCGGTCAGGACGACCTTGGCGATGCCGGGGCGCAGGTGCTTCGACAGGCCCTCGCGGTCACGCCACTTGCCGGTGTTGTCGATGAGGATGGCGTCCTTGATTCCGTACGCCGTGTAGTCCACCGACGTCGGGTCGTCGGAGTAGATCACCTTGATCTCGTTGCCGTTGGCGATGATCCTGCCGTTGGCCTCGTCGACGCTGATCGTGCCCTGGAACTGGCCGTGGATGGAGTCACGGCGCAGCAGCGAGGCGCGCTTGACGAGGTCGTCTGCGGCCTGGCCGGAGCCCTTGCGGACGACGACCGCGCGCAGCCGCAGGCCGTTGCCGGAGCCGGCCTTCTCGATGAGCAGGCGGGCGAGGAGACGGCCGATGCGGCCGAACCCGTAGAGGACGACGTCGCGCGCTTCGCGGCGCTCGATCTTGTGGACGCCCATGGCGCCGGCGACGGCTTCGGCGGTGAACTCCTCGACCGGGAGACCGCGGTCGTCGCTCTTGTACGTGGCGGCGAGCATGCCGATGTCGATCTGGGAAGGGCCGAGATCGAGCGTGGTGAGCGCGTCCAGGAAGGGCAGTGTGTCGGTGACGGACAGTTCCTCACCGGCGATCTGCCGGGCGAACCGGTGGGTCTTGAGGATGCTGACCACCGACTTGTTGACCAAGGAGCGGCTGTGCAGCAGGACGGTGACGTCCCGGTCGCGGTGCAGCTTCCCGATGGTCGGGATCATCGACTCCGCGATCCTCTCGCGGTTGTTCCAGTTGGTGAACGAGTCCTCATTGACAGTCACAGGCACATCTTTCGAGCTAGGCGGCGCTCATATGTTAACCCACCCTTCTTTCGATCATTTGAACGGTGTCGGCCGGACCCGCGCAGACGTCCGCACCGGCGCCTTCCGGGGGATACGACGCTGCCCCGCACCGGATTCCGGAGCGGGGCAGTGCGGGTGGAGAGGTGTCAGCTCAGGCGGCCACGGGGGCGGCGGAGGCGAGCTGAGCGAGGATCGCGGGAAGCTGCTCGGCGACCTCGGCGTCGTCCTGGGGGTGCAGCTCGGCGAAGCGGACCACGGAGCCGGGGATGGAGAGCTTGGCGTCGGCCAGGACGGCGCTGCCCGCGATACCGAGGGACTTCCGGGTCTCGTCCTGGGCCCAGACGCCACCGAACTGGCCGAAGGCGGTGCCGACGACGGCGGCAGGCTTGCCGCTCAGCGCGCCGGCGCCGTAGGGACGGGACAGCCAGTCGATGGCGTTCTTCAGCACGGCGGGGATGGTCCCGTTGTACTCGGGCGAGAACAGCAGGAACGCGTCCGCCCGACCGGCGGCCTCACGCAGGGCGGCGGCGGCAGCGGGGACGCCGCCCTCGACGTCGACGTCCTCGTTGTAGAAGGGGACATCCCCGAGACCGTCGAAGAGCACGACCTCGACCCCCTCGGGGGCGTGCTTGACGGCCGCCTCGGCGAGCTGACGGTTGTGCGAACCGGCACGCAGGCTGCCGACGAGGGCAAGGACACGTACAGACATGATGAGCTCCTGAGGGTGCTGAGGCATATGGAACCGGACCTCGGTCCGGTTCGCCTCTGCCATTTAACACTCCAAGCGGACCGGGGTCCACTTTCCCGGTCTCCCCGTTACAGTAGGTTCATGAATGCGCACAGCGCCCCACAGGAGAGGCGATCACCAGGGCTGCGGGAGCTGACCGTCCTCGGCCAGCCCGCCCGGGAACGCTCGGACGCCGCGCACAACCGGGCCCGGCTGCTCGACGCCGCCACCTCGCTCGTGCGTGAGCTGGGCGCGAGGAACGTCACCATGGAGGCGGTGGCCTCGGCCGCGAAAGTGGGCAAGGGCACACTGTTCCGCCGCTTCGGGGACCGTGAGGGACTCATGCGGGCGCTGGTCGACCACGCCGAGCAGGAGTACCAGCGGGCATTCCTGAGCGGACCTCCCCCACTGGGACCGGGCACGGCGGCGTCCGAGCGGCTGGCCGCGTTCGGCGCGAGCACGATCTGCCACACGCTCGACCACCTGGACCTCTACCTCGCCGCCGAGCCCTGCGTCGAGCGGCGGCATCTCATCCCCGCCTCCACGGTCAGGCTGACGCATGTGACGACGCTGCTGCGCCAAGCGGGCGCGAGCGGGGACGTCGAGGCTCTCGCCCACGCGCTTCTCGGCTATCTCGACACGGCGCTGCTCCACCATCTCCACGTCCGGCGAGGGTTCTCCCGCGCCCGGATCGAGAAGGGCTGGCGGGAGCTGGCCGACCGGGCGGTGCTCGCGGCACCGGGCGCGTAAGCACCCAGGAGGACACCGGGGGACTCAGGCGTGGGACGCGCCCGGGTCCCCCGGCTCCGTACCGCACCCCGGGCCGTCGTCGAACTCCGCCGTGTCCAGCGCGCGGGTGAGCCGGTCCAGCCGGGACCGCAGGCCGTCGATCTCGTCGAGGTCGAAACCGGTGGCCGCGACGATCCTGCGCGGCACGCTCAGCGCGCTCTCCCGCAGGTCGGCCCCCCGCTCCGTGAGGTGGACCCGTACCGACCGCTCGTCGCGGGCGTCGCGTTCACGCCGGACGAACCCGGCGCTCTCCATCCGCTTGAGCAGGGGGGAGAGCGTGCCGGAGTCGAGCCGCAGATACCCGCCCAGCTCCTTGACCGGAAGCGTGCCGTGCTCCCACAGCACGAGCATGACCAGGTACTGCGGATAGGTGAGCCCGAGGTCCTTGAGCAACACCCGGTAGAGGCCGCCGAAGGCGCGCGAGGCGGCGTTCAGGGAGAAGCAGATCTGCCGGTCCAGACGGAGGAAGTCCCCGTCGGACACGGAAGGGGTCGGCGTCGGCGTCACGGTCATGGACCCAGGGTACCGGTCACCCCATTCAGTTGTGCACAACTGAATTGTGTACTCTAATGGTGGCGGCGGCACACCAGGCCGCCGACGACGAGAGGGATGGTTTCGATGGACGCGCTGTACACCGCTGTGGCGACCGCCAACGGCCGGGAGGGCCGTGCCGTCAGCTCCGACGGCCGCCTGGACCTCCCGCTGGCCATGCCGCCCGCGCTGGGAGGCAACGGCGAGGGCACCAACCCGGAGCAGCTCTTCGCCGCCGGCTACGCGGCCTGCTTCGCCAGCGCGCTCGGACTGGTCGGCAGCAAGGCGAAGGTCGACACCAGCGACGTGTCGGTGACCGCCGAGGTCGGCATCGGCAAGGACGGGACGAGCTTCGGCCTCAGCGTCACCCTGCGGGTCGAGCTGCCCGACTCGCTCGCGGGCGAGACCGGTGAACTCCTGGTCAAGCAGGCCCACGAGGTCTGCCCCTACTCCAAGGCGACCCGGGGCAACATCCCGGTCGAGCTCGTCGTCGAGTAGTCGAGCAGACGGGCAACCGAGCAGTCGGACAGTCGGACAGTCGGACAACCGTTGCGCCAGGCGCCGTGGGGGGCCCCGAAAGCGGACGGGGGGCCCCCCGGGGGGTGGGGCCCGGGGCGGGGGGGTTGTAAAAACAGTAGCGGCCCACCAGCAAAGTGTGGGTTTTAAT